>JANNWK010000677.1:0-5438 GCA_031408355.1 Myxococcales bacterium | reverse complement strand
GGTCGGCAAGTCTTCCAGTCGCTCGCGCAAGGGCGGCAGCCGCACGCTCACGACCGCGATGCGATAGTACAGGTCTTCGCGAAACTTAGCCTGCTCCATGGCGGCGCTGAGATCGCGATGCGTTGCCGCGACGATTCGAACATCAAGCGGCGCCGACTTGACGGCGCCGAGCGGACGCACCTCTCGCTCCTGCAGCACGCGCAGCAGCTTCGCCTGCGTGGCCAGCGGCAGCTCCGCGATTTCGTCCAGGAACAACGTACCGCCTGCAGCCGCCTGCAACAGCCCCTGCTTGTCACGATCTGCTCCCGTGAAGGCTCCGCGCACGTGACCAAACAACTCTGACTCAAGCAGCGCCTCGGGCAGTGCGGCGCAATTGATCCCAAGAAACGGCCCGGCCTTGCGCGGCCCGTTCCAGTGAATGGCGCGGGCCACCAGCTCCTTGCCCGTCCCACTCTCCCCGAGCACCAGCACGGTTACCTCGGAATCGATCACGCGATCTAGCCGTTCCAAGACCGCACGCATCGCTGGGCCGCGGCCGACGATCTGTGAGTAGTCGTAGCGCAGTGAAAGGTTCTGGCGTTGCGTCTGCACCTCGCGTTTAAGGCGCTCAATTTCGCGCGACTGGCCACGCGCCACCTGTTCGACGCTGTGCTTCTGCTGGGCCAACTCGGCCGTCTTCTGCTCGAGTTCTCGGTGCAGCCGCGCATTGCTGATCGCGATGGCCAATTGATCCGCGAAGGCCAGCAGCAGCTCACGCTCGGCTTCCGAGAAGCGTCCGCGCTGAACCCGGCAGTCGACGTACAGCACGCCGAGCATGCCGGAAGGCGAGAGAATCGGCACGGAAAGCACCGATTTCAAGCGCATGGCATGCACTGACCCTTGACCCGCGAAGCGCGGATCGCCCTGCGCATCGGTGGTGAGGATCGGCTCCTCCCGCTCGAAGGTCCGACGCACGATGCTATGGCTCGGCCCCGCTTGCTCGCCCAGGCAGGCTTCGGTGCTGCACGCCACCGCAACCTCCGTCTGCTCCGCAAGCGTTACACCCGAGGCCAACACGAGGAAGCCCCGTTCGGCCTCGGTCAGATCCACCGCCGCCTGCACCGCATACTCGAGGACCCTCTCGAGCGACAACGAGGAGTTGAGGCGCCGGTTGAGCGACAGCAGCCGCCGGTAGGCCTCTGCCTCACCCAGCGCCTGCGAAGACCCTCGACCGAGCACGCCTTCGGTCGGCGCCGCGAAGACCCTCGACGACTCGACCAGCCGCGCGCGCCGCGGGTGTCGCCAAAATAGCGCAGCGAGCGGGGCCGGCAGCTCAGCCCCAACGCGGTCCCAAAGACGCCGAGCCCGCTCCGCACGAACGCGTGCCTCTTCGAGGCTGCCGAAGCGTTCCGTCGCGCTGGACAGCTCCGTTTCGATGCTGGCCTCGAGCGCCAAGAGCCCGGCCTGTTGGGCGCGTCCGCGCGCGCCCAGCAGGCGTTCGAGCGCGCTCGGGCGCCCAAGCGCAAGCTCGACGCGCGCCCAGCTGAGTTCAAGATTCAGCGCGAGCTCCCCTATGACCTCAAGGCTTTGCGAGCGCGCCAGGGCCTTGAGTTTGCGCTCCGCCTCTTGGGGTTTCCCAAGCAGGAGTTCAACGTCGACGCGCCGGAGCCTCACCTCGAAAAGTTCGCGCGGTTGCGCGCGACCGGTCAACTCCTGCTCAGCCGCCAAGAACTCTGCCTCCGCGAGCGCGGGCTCGCCGCGCGCGAGCTGAACCTCGCCGCGAATGAGCGCGATTCCCGAGGCAAAATGCGCAAACCGGGCCGCCCGCGCCGCCAGCTCCAGGCGGGAAAGGCTGTCCTGCGCGCGCTCGAACGCTCCCAGCTCGGCGTAGAGATTGGCGAGATTGTACTCAAGCGTCAGTTCGGTGCTGACTCGACCGATGGCTCGCGCAAACACCACGCCGCGCTCGTAGTGCCGAAGCGCGCTGCCCCAAAGCCCCGACTGCTGCTCGGCCGTGCCGAGGTTGAGCAGTCCCGCGGCCGTCAGGTCATCGAGCTCGTGCTCTTCGGCCAGCGCGAGTGCGCCCGCGTAGTCAGTGAGGGCCGATTCCACGCGACCCGCTCGGAACGCGACCATGGCGCGGTGGCTCTGGATCCGGCTACGGTCGCGCGGTTGCTGGCTCTCCCCCAGCAGCGAGAAGGCTGAATCGAGCTCGCGCCCCGCCTGCTCAAGCTCGCCGAGGTAGGAGCAAGCGACCCCCAGCGTTTCGTGCGCAAGACCCGCCAGTCCAGGCGCACAGGTGTGCTGCAGGGCCTGTTCTGCGGTCCGTTTCGCCCCCGCGTAGTCGCCCCGCGAGAGCCGTGCTCGTCCCAGCCGCATCAAGATGTCGGCCGTTCCAGCCACGCCGGGAGTGACTTCTTCCCCGGGCGCTGTTTGCGCCAAGAGGCCGCCCAGGAGCAACTCGGCCCGCGCCGGGCGTCCCAGGCGAACCAGCGCGTCGCTCACGCTCAAAGCGGCCTGGCGACGGACCTCAGGGGTGCGGTTCAGCCGAGCCGCGCGGGCTGCCACTCGAATCGCTGCGCGCGGGCGACCCAGCTTCAAGAGCAGCTCGGCACCGGCAAGCATCAACCCAAGCTGCTCCGTGCGAGCCAGCAGTGGCAGAAGCTGCTCGGCACTGCAGGGCGGCGCCGAACCCAGCAACTCCAGCCCTTCGGTGAAAAGCTGCTCGGCCCGCGCGAGCTCGCCGGCCAGAGTGAGGTGAAAAATGTGCCGCGCAGTCTGGGGGGCTGACGGTGGACCTTCCGTCTCGGAGCGAACGAACGCTTCGGCGGCGCGCAGGTGAGCCTGCCGGAGCTCGCCCGCTGTCAGAGCTCCAGCCTCGATGGCAACCTTGGCCGCGTGTGCAAGCCGGAGCCACGCCCCTTCGCGTTCCACCAACGGCCAGCCGAGGATCTTGTCCACCTCGTTCCAGTCGAGCTGAACGGCGGTCGCCGAAAGCTCACCACCGACCACAAACATCAGGGCTATTGCCGCACGCGCGCTCGGCTCGAGCTTCGTCATCCGGGCCCTGGCCCGCGCCATTCCTTCCTCCGGCGCGCTCGGCACGCCGACCTCCGAGCCTCCGAGGTGCAGCTCGCGCAGGCCGAGCTCGAGCTTCCTGGGACTGCCGCCTGAGCTGCGATACAGCTCGTCGAGTTTCCTCGTGGGAACCAAGCCCGAGGCCCACTCTTCTACGGCGGCACGCGCGAGCGGACCGCAAACCAGCTCTTGTGCCTTGACTCCCTCCGGGGCCACTCGACCCGACACGAGCAGCGCGAGGGAGCCGCCGTTCGGAAGGGAACGAGCGAGGGCCAGCACGAGCTCAGCCTGCTCGGGTTCGAGTCGGTCGTAGTCCTCGACCACGAGCAGCAAGGGTTCGCCCGATGAAGCCAGCGCGTTGACGGCCGCCAGCACGCCTCGCAACGAGTTGACCGCCACTGCCGACCCGAGGCTACTCGCCAAGAGCAGACCGAACGCTCGCGAAGGCCCCGCGCGCCGCACAGCAAGCCGCAACTCCGCCCGCCAGGTCAACTCCCGAAGCAGCCGAGACGTTCCCATGCCGGCCGCGCCCGTGAGGGCCAGTACCCGGGGTCCCACGGCGCCACTGGTTACCAGCGAAAGCCAGGCTTCGAAGCTGGCGATCTCGAGCTCGCGGCCCAAGATCCGCGGCGGAACGCAGAGTTTCTGGCGAAGGCTGGGCTTCTGACCCAGCGCCTGCAAAACCTCCGCGGTGTCCGTTGGGCGTGCCATCGGCGCTGGGCGCAGCAGCCGTTCGATGACGCGCGCCACCTGGGGGGGCGGCACCTGCTGCGACAGCTCGAACTGCTGCTCCAGCGTGCGCCCCACTCCGTAGAGATCCGAACGCCCATCTCCAGGCTGCCCGCTCAAGAGCTCGGGGGCCACGAAGCCCTCCGTGCCCCCCAGCAGCTCCGTAGGACCAAACGGGCGCGCGCAACCCAGATCTATCAGCACGCCTCCGCCGCTTTGGCTCACCAGCACGTTGGACGGCGTGAAGTCGCCGTGCCGAATGCCCGCATCGTGCAAGACAGCCAGCCCGCGGAGCGCGTCCAGCACCGGCCGAAGCAACTCGGTCACGCTGCCGCCGCGCCGTGCTCGTTCACGCAACGTGACGCCGGCCACGCGCTCGGCGACGTAGTAGTGCACTAGCTCACCGCGAACTCGCTCACTGCCGAAGTCCATGACCCGCACGAGGTGCGGCCCCGAGACGCGCGACAGCACCGCGAACTCGCCCCGAAACGACTCCAGCAGCTCGGGCGCGTCCAGGCGCAGCTGCTTCACGACCAGCTCGGCCCCGCCTGGCTCGTCGGTCGCGCTGAAGACAGTCGCCATACCCCCGGAACCCAGCGGAGGGCCGACGCGGTAGCGGCCCTGGAGGAGATCGCCGGTCAGCAGTGCCACTCAGGCACTGTACCATCTGGCTCACAGAACATGCACTTTGGAACACTTTGGAACAGTCTTCCATATCGCTATTTGCTTGATATTGTTGTTCTATTCCATAAGTTGGTCCCAGGCATGGGGGATGCAATGGAGCCCTGCTAGGAGACTTGAGAACCATGAAAACGAGAATATTGAGCGGCTTGGTCCTATTGGCGGTGGCGTGCTCCGGCGGCAAAACCACGAGCGGCGAAGAGGGCGGTGACCCCATCGCTCGGAAGAAAGCCGCGGCCGAAAAGGCGGCTTTCCCGGACAGCGGCACGACCAGCGCGCAGTCCGACCCGTGCGCCGAGAACGGCTGGTACGACGATGGCGAGTGTGACTCCTTCTGCGCCGCCGAAGGTGAAGCGGCGGACTGCGCTCCCGGCGGAGCTGGCGACGACGTCGTGTGCGCCTCGTTCATCGAGGAGGGCGACGGCTCGTGCGCACGCTCTCCCAAAGATCCGTGCATGATGCAGGATCCCGATTGCACCACTGAGCCTGACTATCCGGTCGCGTGCCCGGCCATCGCCGAGGTGGGCAACGGCGTCTGTGGCCGCGCAGACGACGATCCCTGCCGCAGCCAAGATCCCGACTGCCTTCCCTTGGGCGGCGGCGTGGGCGGCAACCCCGGAACGGGTGGCGGCAGCAGCAGCGGCGGGTCAACGGGCGTGGCGTGCCCCGCCATCTACGAATTTCCGAACGGCAGCTGTGACCGGCCTGAGAGTGACCCGTGCCGCCTGACGGATCCGGACTGCGCCGTGGCCTGCGCCGAGTTTATTGAGGTCTCCGATGGCGTGTGCGGGCGCGAGGCCAACGACCCTTGCATCGCGCAGGATCCGGACTGCGCTCCTAGCCCCTACTAGGCCGAAAAACTGACGACCGACGCGCGCAATCGGTGCATTCTCCAAGGTTCGTGATGTCCGCTCTCCATCCCACTCTGCACAGCCTAGCTCGAAGGCGGTCGCTGCAACCCAGCGGACGGC
>JANNWK010000676.1:0-1634 GCA_031408355.1 Myxococcales bacterium | reverse complement strand
CCTTGATCGAGAAAGCGTAGGGCTGGTTGGCCGTCAACGGGGTGGCAAGCTCGCTGTCGCGCACCGACAGCTCCGTTCCAGCCGCAAAGCCCGGGGCACCTGGCACGTACGTGAGGCAATTGGACATCGGTCCACCGAAGTCCGCAAATACGTCGTTGGGGAAAACCAGCACGTCTCCTCCCATGCAGTGCTCGCCGACGACCGGGGCGCTACCGCCAGCACCACCGTTCGCGCTGCCGCCGCCGGACTGACCCGTACCTGCTAAGTATCACCGGCCCAAACATCCTGCAACCGGCCCGGTGAGGCCGAACTGAACGGGCCTCGTCACCTCCGCAGCTTGGCCCAGTGGCCACTTGCTGTTCGGCCGATTCCGACTAGGAAGTTATGCCGAGGCAATCCAAATGAGCGACATTGAAGACGTGCGTGGCGTGCGGTCCCTGATTCGGTTCGAGGCGAAGAAGTGCATCCACTCCAGGCACTGCGTGCTGGGGCGTCCGGACGTCTTCGTGCCGAACATCGAGGGCGAATGGATTCACCCAGACAGCGCAAGCCCGGAGGAGCTCGCTGCGCTGGCGCAGTCTTGCCCCTCGGGCGCGATCGTCCACGAACGACTCGACGGAGGGCCCCAAGAGGCCGCGCCTCTCGTCAACTTGGTGCGCGTCCGCGAAAACGGGCCGCTCGCGATGCACGCCGAGCTGCGCATTGAAGGGCAACCCCCAGCCTATCGAGCGACGCTCTGCCGCTGTGGCGCTTCGAAGAACAAGCCGTACTGCGACTCGAGCCACATCGCAGCAGGCTTTCGCGCGACCGGCGAGCCTGACACGAAGGAATCGCAGCCGCTTGCCGCGCGCGGCGGGCAGCTCAAAGTGACACCGGCTAAGAACGGCCCGCTGCTGCTCGAGGGGGCTCTCGAGCTGGTGTCGGGCACCGGCCGCACCGTCCGCCGCGTCACCAAGACCGCGCTCTGCCGCTGTGGGCAGTCGGCGAACAAGCCCTATTGCGACGGGACCCACTCGAAGGTGGGCTTCACGGCGGATTAGGCGTTGAAGGAGAAGGGAAATGCGACTTCCAGAGGCGAGAGCGCCAGGCAGCCTTGCTTGGTTGCGATGGTGCAGCGACGCTGCGCATAAGCTCCCGGCCCGGTCCGGCCACGTGCATACTGCCGGCCATGCGCAGCTATCCTCGGTCGCTCGTGCTCGTGCTCGCGGCGCTCGGTTGCTCCACGTCGGCCGAGCCGGCACCAAGCCCGTTGTCCCCGGCCGCTTCCGGCGCCAGCAGCGCATTGGGTGGCTCTGGGGGAAACGCAGCTCAGGGAGGCGCGCCGGCCAGTCAAGGTGGTCGAGCCACTGGGGAGAATGAGCTGGGGATGGCCGGGCAGGCCGACGCGGCGGGCGCTGGGGGCGGCATCACGGACGCCGGCAGTGGCGGCGCCTCTCCTGGGGTCATGTGCGCTCCGTCAGGGCCTTTCGGGAAAACGGCCGGCAGTGTCGCCGCTGACGTGCAGCTCTTTGACTGCGAGGGCAACGCAGTCCGGCTCCACGAGCTGTGCGAAGAGGACGTGGCGGTCGTGTATACTTTCGCCGCGTGGTGCCCGGTTTGCAAAGCGCACCTGAGCGAAGGCCTGCCGAACCAGC
>JANNWK010000675.1:0-9232 GCA_031408355.1 Myxococcales bacterium | reverse complement strand
CGCACCCGAACGCTGCGCGCAGCGCGATCCAGCTCAGGGTAGATGAGCTCGATCTTCGCGGCAGACTTCTGATCGTGCTCTGGTGACGAGAAACTGGCGGTCTGCCCCAGCGCGACCTCCCGCGCGCGCGACTGCGGCACGCTGGCGACGACGTAGACCCGCGATGGATCGATGATTTCGTACAGTATTGCGTCAGGGTTGACGAAGGACCCCAGCACCACGTTGACTCGGGCCACGTAACCAGAAATGGGCGCGCTCACGGGAACGGCCCGGGTAGGCGCGCCGGCGGCCATCAGCTTGTCGCTGAGAGCGGAGGAGACGCCGAGCAAGTCGAGCCGCTTCTTG
The DNA here is from genome assembly GCA_031408355.1 of Myxococcales bacterium. Classification (GTDB taxonomy): domain Bacteria; phylum Myxococcota_A; class Polyangia; order Polyangiales; family Polyangiaceae; genus PMG-095. The sequence goes on along the minus strand of JANNWK010000675.1, from coordinate 8,887 downwards.
GCCCGCTGCACGTTCGGGTCTGCTCCGTTGCTGATTCTAGCAAGGGCGAGTAGCTCCGCCTGAGCCTGGTAGACTTCTGGGCTGTAGATCGAAAGCAGCTGTTGCCCGGCTTTCACGGTTGCGCCCGTTTCTCGCACCGCGATGCGTTCTACGAAGCCGCTGCTCCTGACGTGGACCTGGGCTCGCCCTCCCTCTTGCGCTTCCACGACTGCCGGCACCGACAGCCTGCCAGAGCTGGGCAGAAGCCGCGCCATGCGTGTGCGCAGGTTGATCGCCTGCAGCCGGTCCAGACGCAGCTCGACCTCTGGCAAGACGCCGGGCGGAAGTGTCAGCGACGCCGCCCCGCTGGCGGGGGGCGGAGGCGCTTTCGGCTTGGGCTTCTTGCGTGCCTCGGGGATTGGCTCGAGCGTCATGTGGCAGATCGGGCACTCGCCGGGATCGTGCGATTTCACCTCTGGATGCATCGGGCAATAGAAGCGAGCGTCCGCTGCGCCTTGAGGGTCCGCACGAGCAAAGGACCACCAGGAAAAGGCGCATAACGTTGCCGCCAGCACCACCAGCAGCCAGCGCAGGCGGGCCATGTGAACCGTGATTCTGCTCGGAGGAGCCACAGGCTGAAGCTCAACGGTCATTTCGTTCTCCATTGCGGGAGCCAGCTGCTTCGCTCGAACCCAAGGCAAATTCGAGGTCCGCCGTGCGATGAGCCAGCTCGGCCTCCACCACGACGACTTCCATTTCGGTTTCCACGAGCAGTGCCTCGGCGCGGAGCAAATCTTCCAAACGAGACTGCCCGCTCCCGTACGCGGACTGCGTCAGAGTGCGAGCGCGTAAAAGCGCTGGCAGCACCTCGGCGCGCAGCAGTTGCAGCTGGGTTTGGGCGGCTTTCATCGCGCCGCGCGCCTGAACCAATTCGGCGGCCAGATCGCGTTTCTTTACGTCAAGCTCGTGGCTGAGCGCTCGGGCGCGGCTCTCGGCGGCGGATTGCAGGCCCGACCGACCACCCCATAGCCAGGGCAACTTCATGCCGAGGGAGACACCAAAGCCCTGCCTCTTCATCTCGCCGGAGGGAGCGAAGTAGGACGCCCCCACGCGAAAGTCCGGCCACCCGCTGCGAGAGTGTTCCGCGCGAGCTTCCGCCAGCTCGGCGTTTCGCGCCAGACGGAGCTGGGTGAGCTCGGCGCGTTCGACGGCAGCTTTAGGGGGCGCCGCGCCGCTCCACGCTTCCACCAGCTGACGCGTCGTCTGTGCGCGGACGTCGTCACTTGCGACGAGCGCCGCGGAGCGCGCTACCTCCAGCTCGGCCATACTCACGTCGCTCAGCGCTCCGCCCACAGCGTGTCGAGCTCGCGCTAGCTCCAGCGTCCGTTGCGAAAGCCGTAGGTGAAGGACGTGCACCTCGTGACTCTTGACGGCCTGCTGATGGTCGACGACGGCGTGGGCAAAGCGCAAGCCGAGCTCTCGACTGCGCCCCTCGCCCTCCACCAGAGCGGCAGACGCGCGAAGCTCCGCCGCCCGACGCCGCGCCGAACGTTCGCCGGGCGCTGGCAGCTCTTGTTCGAAGCCCAAGCGGATCATGTCGGCTTCGTCCACGGCATACGGCCGAGCGACGGGCACCTGCCAGATCTCCAGCATGACCTCAGGGGGCGGAAGCTCCGCCTCGGCAGCCCCGCGCGCCCTTTCGGCTTGGGCGATCTCGGCGGCTGCGCGAGTTTCCGGGGCCGGTCGTACTTGAGCAGCAGCCTCACCCGTCAGCAGGCTCCACACACAGAGCCCCAGCATAGCTATCGACTTCAATCTCATGATCCAACGTCTCCGCGGAGGTTCGACGAGTGGTCGAAACCGGCCCGTCTCCAGGGAAATGAAATGACGCGCTTCGCCAGCGTTGCGCCGCTAGAGCGTCACTCAGAAGGCAACTTTTCGTCGCGCGGCGATAGAGCGCGCGCAAACCCCCGTCAGATCAGCAGCGAGCAGTTTTCCGTATAGCAGGGAAGATCGGGTGGTCCGCGCGCGGTGCGATGCTCGAAGGAGGACAGCAGTGAGGCAAGCGCGAGCGGCGAGATAGCCGGCAAGAGTGCCGAGGCCGCCGCCGGGAGCACGCTGAGGGCCTCCCCCAATGGCGACACTGGCAAGGCCTTTCCGCGATGGTCTTCCGCCTGGCAGCAGCTCGGTCGCTCGACCTTCACTCCCGACAGTGCGAGCTTCACGGCTTCGGTCTGCGGCGGCTGCGACTTAACCTGGTGGCAGCAACAACGACCGCTGCTGACCTTGCCGCTCATGCTGCAGGCGTAAAGCACACGCCCGAACGCGCTCGCCGGGGCCAGCAAGGCCAAGCCTAGCAGCAGGACAACGACCTGGCGTAAATGCGCGAATCTCAATGGCTACCCCCGGATACTAGCCCGACTTCGTAGCATTGCCCAGCTAGCGTGTTTGCTCTACGGGTGGACGGCAACCGGCGTCCGTTCCCCTTCATCCAGCACACCATCGCCATCCTGGTCCACGTAGAGCGCGACCGACAGCGTGGTCCGGGCTTCGAACGCTGCCAAAATCGCTGGATTGAGCGCGTTGTCCAGTCGCGCGATGCCGCCCGCTTCTGCGTGGGCGTTGTGTACATCCACGTTCGTGAACCAGGCTCCCATATCGAACGCGAGCAGGAGTGGTTTGGTGCCGAAGGTCGAGCTACTGCTGGCATTGAGGTCAAACAGGGCCGTGCTGGTGCTGACGACCTCGAACGGCGAGCCGTCGGTGCGCTGGCCGTGAATGTAGATGGCGGTGCCTGCGGGGACCACGTCCGTCGCGCTCGGTCTCGGACCGAACTCTAGGCGCACGCTGCACAGCTCCACGTCTCCCGAGACTTGTTGCTGGTGGCGCTCACCCACCAAGTCGAAGCTGGCCGGTTCTACTTTGATGGGCGCAGAGTCGGCCGAGCAAGGGATCAGGCTGAGCGAGCTCAAGTTGACGACGAGGCGATCGATGAGCAGACCGCCTTGTGCAGCGCCCAGCGCTGCCGTCTCGGGCGTGCTGGAGAACGCAGTCAATCCCAGCGAAACTACGCCCTGTGCGGGAGGGTTGCCGGTCTCCGTTGCGTTGCAGCCGAGGCTACTCAAGCCCAGAGCGATGCCAAGGTATTGCAGGCTCTTCACGGTGATTTCTTCCCGCTCGTCACGCGGCTCAAGGGAAAGAGTTGGAAGTTTACTTGGATCACCTGCTGCGGATCCGTCTCCAAGGTAGAAATTTCCACGAGCTCGCGGCGGAAACGCTGAATTCGCTCTTTGAAGAGCGCCAAGCCGTCCGATCCAAGGCACATGGTAATCGAGGAGATGTCGCGTTCCGAGGGCGGCACTTCATCAATCGCCTCCGCTGCTCGAGTCAGCATGGTTCGGTGGTAACTGGCGATGTTCACGCCCCGGGCTTCTGGTCCCGTGGAGACGACGGCGTCGCCTTGTACCAGGCGCTTTTTGCCCTTCCGCACTAGCAGCTTGAGCTCCAGCAATGTAGCCAGCGCCTGCGCGGCCTCGGCCGTCGTGATGCTCGGCCACAAGGTGGCTGCGATCCAGGCTGGCTCCGCTTTGAAGTCCTTGCGCGCTGCCAGCTCGCGGACGGCTGGCAAGTACCAGGTCGCGTGGTAGGCGGCTTCGGCTGCGGCGAGTGGGCGCGTTTCCCGATAGCGCCGGAAGCCCACCAGCTTCGCGTAGTGCTCGCTCCGAGCGCGGCTGCCCTTGGCTTGCGTGAACCGAACCAGCTCGGCGAAGTAGTCTGCACTCTCGCCGGTGAGGCCGGCTGCGCTGGCGAAGCGGTCTGCCATGGCGCTGGTCAGGCTCCGTTCGCCCTCCATGACAAGCTTCAAGTAGTTGGGCGAGCCGAGCCCTGCGCGCTTCGAGAAGCCCCGGAATGACAGGCCACGGGTGCGCTTGCGCTCAGCGTAGTAGTCGCGCAGGAACGCCCGATAATCCAGGTATTCGAAGACGTCTGGGCCTAATGTATACAAGATGAATACAGGACTTACTTCAGTGCAGCCTATTCATGAAGAATAGTGGCACATAAATGTATACTGGAAAATCCGTGCTTCGTCGAGGAGGGTTTTTCCTTAGGAGGCGCTGGACTTACTTCCTGACGCATAAAAAGCCCATGTTGCCGCGGGTTTAGCGACGCACACCCTGGGCGGCTGGGAGTCCGACGTCGAGCGTGCGACATGTCGAACGGCTCGCGCAGCGACTGCATGTAGACGAGCACAGCTGCGGGAAAACTTCCTCGACTCACTTGGCCGCAGTGCTTCGACCAGAATCAGAAACGAACGGCGGCTCATCTGGCCACGTACTCGCTGCCCCAAGGGATGGGGCCTGCCGGGCCTGCCCGGACGAAGGAGGATGCCACATGAAATCGTCGAACAAGAGGATAGCCGTTGCCGGAACGCTGAGCTTAGTTTCAGCCACGTTGATGGCTTTTCTGGGCGCGGCCTGCAGCGTCACATCGTCTGAGAAAGAGGTAGGCCCTGAGGCGCCGGGTGAGCTGCTCCAAGCCCAGGTAAAGTTCACGCCCACGGGCTGCTCGGGGGGAGAAGTGCCGGGCTCCTACATCGAAGCGTGCCTGTTGGCCGGTGGTACCAGCGTCAGCTGCGACGGCGGAGTCGCGTGGTGTTGCCGCCCTTGCCACGCAGGCGAAGCAGGCGGCTGCGACGAATACTGCAACCAGGATCCAGACGGCATTCGCACCGCGCCGACAGGTCTTGACGGGGGCAAGGGCGCCGACACCGTGACCGAGAACCCCTCTCCCCAAGCAACCCCGAACGCCGACCCTGGGCTCGACGCGCTACCGGCCGTCGCAAGTCATCAGCCCATTTCATCGACCACCTGCGACGCTTGCGCAGACGACGAATGGGGCTCCTACGTCCGCGTGTGCTGCACCACCTTCAACGACGGTCGCCCCTCGTTTTGTGTGCAAGAGGGTTGCAGCCGTCCCTCAGACGACACTCTGCCGCTCGATCCTGGCAGCCCCGATGGCCATCCCAAGAACGTCGCGGCCGATCCTGGACCAGCCGTCGTTTCGGACAAAGTAGGTCCCAACTCCGTGCCCAGCGAGTCAGCTGCGCGCAAGCGTGGCCTTTTCGGGGGCGGTGGCCGACTCGTGTTGGGCAACACCCCCTACGGCGACTGCCTGACCGATTGCTCAGCCCGCAAGGAAAGCTGCGAGAACCGCAACCTCAGCATCATCGCCGATCGCTTCGAGTTGGCCGAGCCGTGCGATCTCGACTACTCGTTCTGCAAGGCCGACTGCCAACGAGCCTTTCCGCAGTGACGTGCGGACAACGGCCAGCCTTCAAGGAAGCGCGAGCTTGCCAATTCGCTGCTCGACGAAAGCCACACCTCGGCCGCCCTCAGTCCCGAAGATCTGCGAGACTTGCTCGCGCCATAGCCGAACGTGGCGCTAAAAACCCGGGCGGAGCCCGCTCTGCGAGTGCTAAAGTACCAGCTTGCGGTCTCTGGCCTTCCTCGTCCTGTTGACGTCGGCCTGCAGCGTGGAGCGTGCCGCCACCGCACAGGCCCCTTCACAGGGTGAAGCCCAGGCCGCTGGAGATGCCTACCGCGCCTACTGCGGCCTCTGTGGTGATGGAGAGGGCTGCGGTTGTCTGAAAGCCGCGGACTTCGTGCCGGAGCGCTGGTCGCAACGAGCCGGCCCCTACCTGCGAGCGATGCGCGGCTACTATGAATGCCAGCGCCTGATGACGCTTACGGAAGACGGGATGTATCCGAACACGCCGACTCTGGCCAGCCGCGAAGGCGACGGCTTCGCGATGATCAGCGGCTACTCGCGGAGCTGTGGTCCCCATGCCTGTACCGACGAGGCAGAGGCGATGGCGCAGCACCTGCCGGCCGCGCTGCTCGCCAGCTCCCCGCAGCCCGAGAAAGGCGCGCTGCTCGCGGTTTGTGAGATCCGGCAACCCCGTCCCTAATCTCCCTGGCGGGTTTGGCCGTCTGAGCCTATCGGTGACGACGCTGCCGTGGCTCAAGCTTCTCGGACGCTCCTTTCCCGTGGCGGCAGCGACCCTCGCCAGCGTGCCAGCCGCGGCGCAGGTCGAGCAGCCTGCGGCGGGTCCGACGGAAGTGCCTGCACCGCCCCGCGACGTGGACGCTCGCCTGAAGCAGCAGGCCAGCGACATTGAGGCGTTGCGTAGCGAGCTTGCCGCGCAGCGCGCTGAAGCCGAGGCCGGGGCGCTGCTCGAGGCTCACGCGGCCGAGGAACAAGCCAGCGGCACCGAGAAGCTCCGTTTCTACGGTTTCATGGATGTCGGCTTCCAGAAGACGTGGTTTCCGCTCAGCTCCGGTCTGAATAATGTGGTTGAGACGACATCGTCGACCTTCGTGCTCGGCAACCTGAACCTGTACGTCGACGCCCGACCCAGCGAGCGCTGGCGCGCCCTCAGCGAGATCCGCTTCACGACCTATCCCCACGGCAACGTCTCGGCGGCGACGCCGGGTGACAGCTTTACGCGGACCAACAACCAGATCTTCGACGTCAATAGCGCGAGTGGCGGGTTTGCTCAGGTCCGCTGGGGAGCCATCGTGCTCGAGCGCGCCCAAATCGAGTGGTCTGGCACGGACTGGTTTCGTGTCCGCGCCGGCTATTGGCCGACGCCCTATGGGATTTGGAATGTCGACCACGGTACACCCACGTTGATTTCACTGAACGTGCCGCAATTCGTGGTGCACGAAGTCTTCCCATCGCGACAGCTGGGCGTCGACATCGAGGGCACACTGCACTTCGATCCCTGGCACCTCGAGTATCACGCCTACGTTTCGAATGGCCGCACTCCGGGCCAGCTAGATCCGACCGAAGACAAGATGGTAGGTGGTCGGCTGGTCCTGGCTAGGACGACGCCCATCGCTTTGCGGCTCGGCGCGTCAGCTTTCTATGGCCGCTACAGCGACATCCAGGCACGCGCGCTGCGCTTCGATCCGCTCGAGTTCGCTCGGGACGAGGTCGTGGCCTACGAAGAGGTTGGCGTGGGGGCCGACCTGTCGATCGGTGACAAACAGCTGCGTTTCAGAAGTGAGGCGGCCCTCAATCGCAGAACCTATGACGCTGGCAAACGAGAGCCGGGTTGGTTTCCGGGCTCGTACTTTCCGGACCGTTTGTTTTGGGGTGCCTATGCGCTGCTCGCCTACGACACGGGCATCGCGGGGCTCGAGCCCTATGTCTACGGCGAGTTCGATCGCGACATGCTACCCACCTCCCAAGCCATCGCCACCTCTTCAGTTGGCTTGAACGTACGCTTCACGCAGGCCGTTCAGCTCAAGCTCCAGTATTCCTACTCCAAGCAGTTCGATCTCGACGAGCTGGAACGCGACCTCAGCAAGGAGCGATTGCACTTCGGTGCTTCGCGCCTCGTGGTGGCGTATTGACGTCAGCCACCTGCAGCCGGCGGCGACTACTGAGCGTTGGCGTAGCCCTATGCGGCGGCGGGCTTGCACGCGCTGCGAGCGCGGCCGAGCTGGAGCTAGCCGTGATCGTGAACGTTCGCAACCAGCGCTCGCTGACCCCTGCCGAGCTGGAAGCGATCTTTCGTTCGAGTCGCCGCCACTGGCAAGACGGCGGTCCAATCGTCGCCTTCAATCTGCCACCAGGCAGCCCGGAGCGCGCTGCGTTCGATCGGGCCGTGCTCCAGCTTTCGCCTGAGGAGGTCGCCCGCTACTGGATCGATCGGCGCATTCGCGGAGGCGACCCGCCACCGCGAGGTGTCTCGAACGCCTCCCTCGTACTGCGCCTGGTCGCGCAACTCCCAACCGGCATCGCGTACGTGCCCGCGACGCTAGTTCGAGACGGCGTGCGCACGGTGGCGTGGGTCCGCAAAGGCGTCCTGGCCATCGCTACCAACCCACTACTCGACAGGCAGGAATTCGTCGGATGAAAACTTGGACGATGCTGCTCTCGGGACTCGCTTTCGGCTGTTCCGTCGAGCCCTGTGATTCAACGCAGCGTCTAGACAAGACCGGGTTTTGCGTCGAGCAAACGACCGGCGGCACTGCTGGGGGTCCAGCGGACGCGACCGACACGGCGGGGGTCAGCGGCGAAGGTGGCTCTACGCAAGGCGGCGAGGCCAGCTGCGAGCAACCGTCCTCCTTCGGTGATGCCTGCGCGCGCAGCCAGGACTGCCGCTGCGAGGTCGACTATTGCGCGCTTCAGCCAGGCGCCACCGAGGGTGTCTGCACTCGAACCGGCTGCGTCGAAGATCCCAGTATCTGCCCGGCAAGCTGGCAATGTTTGGACCTCTCCGCGTTCGACGCCAGCCTACCGGCGATCTGTGTACCGCCGGCCTGAGGTCCGCCTCCGTTCGGTGTCGTCAGGCGCCTGTCCTGTGGGAGGACGGGTGGGCACCTGCCTGGCCTACGAAGACAAGAGCACGGAGTCTTACTATCGCGCAGGCGGGCCTGGGAGCCGGATGGCACGCTGAAGACGGTTTTTGCCTGATGCCCTGACGCCGCCGCGACCAGGTAGGGTGCCCCGCAGAAGTAAGACCGTCGTGCTCGCTTGTGCCCTGCTGTTCGGGGCTGGCTGCTCAAGTGAACAGACCCCTGCGGCGAGTGACCCGGGGGCACGCGACGGCGGGATGGCGGGCGTTGTGCCGCCGACTTCAGGCATGGGGGGTGGAGGGGCGGGGCCCACTCCAGGCGCCGGGACAGCTGGAAACGGGGGCAACCCTGACGACGTGCCGTCGGGCGGCCTGGGCGGAACCGCGAATCCCCCGACACCAGAGTTCAAGAAGAAGAACGTTCTGCTCATCATGGCAGACGACATGAACGACTGGGCCCAGCCGTTCGGCGGTCATCCGCAAGCCAAGACGCCCAACATCAAGAAGCTTGCCGATAGGGGCGTGGTGTTTCAGAACGCTCTC
>JANNWK010000674.1:0-6809 GCA_031408355.1 Myxococcales bacterium | reverse complement strand
ATATCGAGGTTGTCGTTCAGCTTCGGCAATACCTGATCTGTCTGCGTAAAGTTCGTGACGAAGTGGCCCATCACCTGGATCGTCGTGTCCCCCCGACGGCGCAGCCCAACGTGCGCGTGGTGGGTGAACGCCGGCGCCACGTCCGAGTCCGTGAAGTTGGTGCTACCGTTGTTCAAGACCCCGACCGGGGCCTTGCCGGTCCGAGTGCTGCCGCTGAACCCATCCTCGACAATGAGGGTGAGCGAATCGGTCAGATCGTATTCAGCGGTAAGTGTTTCGCCGACACCGCTCACTTTTCCGATCAGCGGCGGGCTGTACAGGCCACCGCCGTACTGTCCCAAGTAGCCATACGGCTGGCTGAAAGAGCCCACGTTCCAGGCGAGCCGGAGCTTGTGAAGCGGCGGCACGCGAATTGACAGAAACGTGTCGTTCAGAAAATACTGAGAACCGATGCTCGTGTAGCTCGTGCCGCGCGAAGGATTGTAGGTATCGAACGAGACGTTCGCGGTGACGTAGCGGTTGCCATACTGAAACTGCATTCCGACCCAGTTGCCGGGAGTGGCCGCGGTGTCGTTGAACGAGCCGTAGACATCCACGGTCTGGGGGGCCGCGTGCAGCACCAGCTTCGACTGACCAGGCGCCGGATTTTCGCGGGTGTTGATGCTGGCCCTAGCCGAGGCGCTCAAGAACCCGGTGAAGTTAAACGACCAGTCCTCCCTCGGCACTGGCGCCCCGAACGACGGGGTCATCCCGCCGGGCAGCGCTCCTACGCGCGGCATGTACGGCGACGCTCCGACCCCGACGTACCCTCGATAGCCTGGAATGTAGCCGGCGTTCGGCAACGTATCGGTATGTGCTTGAGCCGGGCCCGTCGCTTGCGGCGCGGTCGAGGGAGCGGCCTGGGCGAAGGCCGGGCCAGGTAGGAGGCACGTCGTCACCAGGAGCGCCGAGAAGTTCAGGCGGCGTTTCATCATGCTTTCTCCGTGCGCACTCGGGTGCCGGTCAGTCCGCTTTGCGGTAGAAACCGATATTTTTGACGTAAAAGTCGCTAAAGCCCGCCGCGTACGTGAACACCAGCTGCTTGATCGTCGAAATGTCGAAGGCGACGGCGATGTGGCCCTCGTCGGCCTGCCGCAGCTCACTGAACGGCACCTTGATCAGCTGCCAGTCCAGGCTCACCTGGACCGGTAGCGCGAAGGGGTTCCCGCACTTCTCGCGCTTGGCCGGCGGCTCGGGGTCCTGACCCGGGTTGTAACAGAAGCTGCCCAAAAGGCCGTCCGAGGTGATGGCGGCTGTGCACGCGCGATTCTCAAAGAGAGGATCCGAGCCTTCCGTTGAGGTATTCACGGCGTTGCAGCGCGCCTCGCCGCACGCAAACAAACCGCTCAGCTCCGGATCAGGGTCGAGCGCCGGATCGAAGCAATACGCGCCACCGCTGGGGTGCGGCGAGCACGGGGTGCCGTTGGCGCAGCCGCAAGGTCGAACTCGCGCGCAATACCGTGACTCCTGGAGTGGCTCCATGGCGCCGTTCAGGATGCCCCCCGTGTTGAGATCTTCGGAGGAGTGCTTCTCCGTTACAGAGACGCGCAGCGTGGCCTCGCCATTCGGGCCGCGCCGTACCCAGAGCGCTACGCCCTCCCAGCCCGTTGCATCGAGGGCCAGCCCTGCGAAATCCCCGCTGGCGTTGGGCACGAGCTCGGGGGACACCGGATCGAGCGACGTACAGAGATTGGCTCCGATGGTGCAGAAGCTCCTGCCGAAACCACCGCCGAACGACGTGTAGGGGCCGCCACGGAAGTTCACCGCCAGGTTTTCACCGCAACCGATGCTGCCTTCAGGCCATTCGAAGCGGGTCGCCGGTGGCTGCCAAATCCGCAGCGGGTCGGGAGCAAGATCCGTACTGCCGTCGTCGTAGGTGTACGTGAACGGCGCCAGCATGGCCGCCGCGAGATCCCACCTCCAGTCGAAGACGAAGCCGGCCTCCTGCCCCGCGCAGTCGACCTTGCGAGAGCCCGGATCCGGCAAGCAGGCGCCGACGCAGCCAGCGGCTCCGGCCTGACTCTGAGCCACGGCGTCGGGCTGCGGCGTATTGGCCCGCTCTTCGTGATTCTTGGTCGAGCTACAGCCTGCGCCAAGCGCTGCCGAGAGGAGCCAACCTGTCGCGATGCGCGCGGGAGAAATGTTCGTTTTCATCGAAAAAACCAAGATTTTCGGATCCCGCAACAGCTACTTCTTGAATGGCAGGGGCTTCGCAGGGTCGAGCACGAATTCAACGTCGTCGATCCACAGGTCGAAGGGCGCGTCGCCCACCGTAGGCTGAAACTGAAGCGAGGTAGCGTCCGACCAGGCTTGCGGAAGCGGCTTGGCCCAATCTGGCTGGTGCAGCTTCGAGAGCGGCACCGAGTACTGCTTCCACTCCTTGCCGGGCGAGAATGCGTAGCCGAAGTTGCCGTAGTCAGTGACGGCCTTGCGTGTGACAACGACCTTGAAGGGCTTGCCGTCACCCCGCGCCTTAAAGCGAATGCCCCGCACACTCGAGAGATCCACCGGGCTAGCGTTGGGCTCTAAATTCACACCGAGGGTGGCCCAAGGCCAGGGCGCAAGGTTCTTGCCCAGCTTGCCGGTGAGGTGGATGGCAAGCTTCTGCGGGCCTTCGCTGTCTTCCGAGCGCGCCACCGCGATGGTGCCAAGATTGTTCATGTCCATCTCGGCGCCCCAAACGCCGCCATTTGCCGGGCTTTGTCCCTCGAATGCATCGAGCAGGTAGGTCGTGCCTTCGAGCGGGGTCTGGGGTTCGTCAGGCGCCTGGGCACCCGCACCGAAGGGCGGTGCTTTGCCCGCCTCGAGCACCAGCTCGACGTTGTCTATTCGCAGGTCGAAGCTGCTGTCTGGCGTGAGCGGCGCGAACTCGAGCGAGCGCACGTCTTTCCACGATCGGTCAATCTGTTTGCCCCAGCTAGCCTGGCGCAAAGCAGCCAGGGGGATCTCAAGCTGAGTCCACTCCGTTGGCGCGTCGAAGCTCTGGGCAAAGTTCGCAAAATCAGTCACGGCTTCGCGAGCCAGCCCGAGCCGGTATTTCTTGCCGTCACCCTTCACCCAGAAACGTATGGCCTTCACGCCCGAAAGGTCACCCTTGGCGCCCGCCGCAACGCCCGTGGACAAGCTCGCCCACGGCCACGGCTCCACGTTGCGCCCGAGCTTGCCGGTAAAGTGTGCACCTTTACCAAGCTTGCCAGCGTCGTCGACCGCGAACGTCGCCGCCGAACCGAGGTTGTTCTGGTCTGCTGAGGCACTCCACGGCTGGCCCGCCCGGGTGATGCCGGCCTCGAAGTCGTCGAGTAGCACCGCCTGCCCCGCGCTGACGCCGCTCGGGGCCCCGCTACGGCTGTCTTCTGCGGGCTTGCCCGCGGTGATGCACGCGCCAACCAATCCGGGAAATATCAGGAAAAACTGGCGAATTTCGTACATCGTTCACTCACGTGGGGTGGCGGTCGAGGGGCGGCCGTCCGCGACAGATCACGTCCGGGGGAGGTCCTCAATCTACGGGAGCTGGCGTCGTAGCGGGGGTCCGTTTCTTATCATTCAAATGTACGTCTTTTACGGCTGGGACGAGGCGGAAAAAACCCTCCGGCCCACCCGGACGCTGCAACCTGGTCGGTTTCGCGCCTGGCGTGTGTCACGGCCGATCGCCGGCGAAGTTCCCCTACCAGGCTGGCTTTGCACGAGTATCATGCGCCCCTGCCACGCGTTGTGACCACGGCATCTTGAGCCCTGGTGGTAAGCGCGCGGCCAAAGAAAGAAATTATGGCAGGCGTAATTCTGAGGGACGTCGTTAAGATCTATGAGAACGGCGTTCGAGTCGTCGACAGCTTCAGCATGGACATCAAGGACCGCGAGTTCGTCGTCCTGGTGGGACCGTCCGGCTGCGGCAAGTCCACGACATTGCGGATGATCGCCGGCTTGGAAGAGATCACCTCGGGCACCATTCAAATTGGCGAACAGATCGTGAACGACGTACCGCCGAAGGATCGCGATATCGCGATGGTGTTCCAGAGCTACGCGCTCTACCCACACATGACCTGCTACGAGAACATGGCCTTCGCGCTCAAGCTGCGACACGTGCCCAAGTCCAGCATTGATGAAAAGGTCAAAAAGGCTGCCAAAATCTTGATGATCGAGCACCTGCTCGAGCGCAAGCCCAAGGCACTGTCTGGCGGTCAGCGTCAGCGTGTCGCACTCGGCCGAGCCATCGTGCGGGATCCGAAGTGTTTTCTCTTCGACGAGCCGCTGTCGAACCTCGACGCCAAGCTGCGCGTCGAGATGCGCGCCGAAATCAAGCAGCTCCACATGAGTTTGAACGCCACCACGGTGTACGTAACGCACGATCAGGAAGAGGCCATGACCTTGGGCGACCGCGTGGTCGTGATGCACCAAGGCATCGTCCAGCAATGTGCGGGCGCTCTGGAAGTCTACCATCACCCGGCCAACCGCTATGTCGCTGGCTTCCTTGGTAGCCCACCGATGAACTTCTTCAATGGCAAGTTGGTGGAAGCGGCCGGTCAGCTCTTCTTTGACGAAGGCACCGGCAAGCTCCCCGTGGCGGCGTGGGCAAGCGAGAGCCTCAAGCCGCACCTCGGCAAGGAAGTGGTGATGGGCGTTCGACCCGAGTCAATCGCGGACAAGGCTCAGGCGCGCTTCAAGACCGAGGGTAACGCGCTACCGATGCGGGTCACGCTCGTCCAACCCTTGGGGGACAAGATGGACGTGTACCTGGCGACGGATCAGCATAAACGCGCCGTGGCTCACGTCGACGCGTTCGCGGGCGTGAAGGCAGGCGATACCCTGAATATGTATTTCGACATGGGTCGCGTGCACTTCTTCGAGCCGGGGGAAATCGGCCCCAAGCTGGCCCGCAACCAGTCGTTGTCCCCCACCGGGATGCCGCTCTAAGCCAGCAGCTGCCCGCGCTTGCGGAATTCTCCCGGCGACAGCCCGCACTCGCGCGTGAAGGCCGCATAGAAGCGCGCGAGCGAGCCGAAGCCGGATTCGAGCGCGATGGCCAGCACCGTCTTGTCCGTGCTGAGCAACATCAGCTGCGCGTGTGAGAGGCGTAGCCGAATCAGGTACTGCCAGATCGACATCCCGCATTCGCGGCGGAACAGAGTCATGGCGTAGTTCGGGTGAAGTTCCACGGCCAGGCCGATGTCGGCCGTCGAGATATCCTCCCGGTAATTCTGGGCCAAAAACGCGGCAATTGCCTGGGCCTGACGACGCGGCTTCGGCTCGGTTAGGCGAGTTGCCGTGCGCTGTTGACGCTTCCAAGCCAGCCGGCGGAGCCGCGCCTCCACCTCGAGTTCGCAGGTGTGGAGAGCCACCGGATCCGTGCCTTGCGCGTCCGAAATCCAGCGCCGGGTCAGCTCGGAGTCCCAGGCCGGGCTCTGCGGGTCGATGATCACCTCCCCAGCTAGCAGCTTGCGAACGAAGGCGCCGCTCAGATCCCAGCGCAGCAGCGTCACCAGCGGCACGTGCACAAACATGAACTCCGTGCCGGGCTCGACCTCGACGATCTGGTGAGGCATGGCCGCCCAGAACACGGACAGGTTGCCGGCGGCAATCTCTACAAAGCGCCCACCCAGGAAGTAGCGGACGGCGCCCCCGTAAACGAAGTTCAGCTCGACGTCGCCACGGGGAGTAGCCGCTCGCTCCCGAGCGAACTGACCGAGCCCGGCAGTGAACGCCGGCGCTGGGTTTTCCACGACGTGGAGGGCCTTCTCAAGCATGGGTCGCGGGGCAGATTACCACCCGAGAATGCGCTTTTGTGAAACCGGTTCTACAAACGGACTGAGACCCGGGAATTGCCGCAAATGACCGGCAACTAAATGGGACTACCTGCAGACGCTTGGTACTGAGCCGGTCAATACGGGAAGCCGGGCACGTTCATAGCGGCCTTGAACAACCCCTTCTGGGCCTGGCTTCCGAGCGCGGTGATGTAGAGCGTCTTGTGGTCGGCGCCGCCGAACGCAACGTTGGTGACCTGCTGCACGCCACTGACGGTGATCACACCGATGAGCGCCCCGGCTGGTGAATAGATCGTCACGCCGTTCTGTGCCGTATACAGGTTGCCGGCGCAGTCGCTGGCCATGCCGTCCGTGCTAGCGCCGTTGACAAAGGTGCTACCGGCACCAAGCGAGCCGTCTGCCATCACCGGATAGCGCCGGAGCTGCCCGCCGCCGACGTACAGGAAATCCTCGTCCTTCGAGAGCGTCACCCCGTTGGGAGCGTTCAGCGCCTCGACTTCGCTGGCTTGCTGCCCCGAAGGGACCCGATAGAGCCGCGTGGCGGCTTGGGGAACCGGATTGGGAGCTTGGTACTGCGGGTCCGTAAAGTAGATGGTTCCGTTCGAATGAATCGCCAAATCGTTAGGCGAATTGAAGCGCTTCCCTGAAAACATCGAGACCAAAGGCACGGCCGCGCCGCCAGCGAGACTCAGCTTGGAGATGGAACCGTCTTTGTGCACCGCACCGAGCAGCTCGCCGGCGTTGTTGACAGCCAGACCGTTGCTGCCGGAGTCCGGGTTGGCCACGCTGACCGCGCCGCCCGCGGTGATCTTGAGCACGCGCGAAGCGGGCGGATTGTTCCCGCCCGCGATCTCCGAGACGTAGAGCGCGTCGCCGATCCAAACCGGACCTTCGATGTTGCCAAAGCTACCGTTCTGCTGGTTGAAAGCGTCAGGCGGCGGTACGCCCTCCACGCGCGTCGCCGTGACCGCTCCCCCGGTGGAGGGGACTTCGTAGGGCCCGGGCGGGCAG
>JANNWK010000673.1:0-5516 GCA_031408355.1 Myxococcales bacterium | reverse complement strand
GGCGTGCCGATGCCTTCGAGCAGCAGCGCTTCACCGCCGAGCCGACGCCACTGCCGCCGGAGCCCGTTGCCGTGCCGTGAATCCCCGGTTCGTCGCCGCTCTGGCCGCCGTCGCAGGCGCTGGCACCGCTAAGGACGCCTACCAGCGCCAGCCAGCCCCGTGCACGCCCAACATTTCGGATCATGAATCGTTACCTTGAGAACTTCAGTAGCTTTGTAAAATTTCACCCTGAACAGTGGTGGCCGTCGCCAGCAGTAATGTACCCGGCGCGGCCCGGGATGGCTCACGTATGGGTTCGGTTCCAGCCGCGGCGTCGACGGTACTGGACCGAAACACCTTCCT
The DNA here is from genome assembly GCA_031408355.1 of Myxococcales bacterium. GTDB lineage: Bacteria > Myxococcota_A > Polyangia > Polyangiales > Polyangiaceae > PMG-095. Next base: position 5,174 of record JANNWK010000673.1, on the reverse strand, counting down.
CTGGGAACCTATGCCTCGATGGTGTTTCGCCCCGCTCCCGACTCGCCAAGGCAGGCTCGCCCGAGCGACGTCCGCGCGGTGACGTTCCTCGGGGATGACGGGGCGCTGGTCGCCGGAGTCCGGGCCGGGAACGCACTGGCCATGGCGAGCTTCTACGATCGCTACGTCGGCGACGTGCGCCGCATCCTGCTGCACACGCTCGGCCCAAGGCCCGAGATACCGGACCTGATTCAGGACGTCTTCATCAACGTCATTCAGTCCATCCACTCGCTCCGCGAGGTGGGCGCGCTGCGCGGCTGGCTGTTTCAGGTCAGCGTGCGCACGGCGCGCAAGCACTTGCGTAGCCGGGGACGGCGCTGGTGGCTGAAGCTCTGGCCCGTCGGGGACGAACTCGACCAGCAGCCGGCATCGACGCTCGACGACGAAGCCTCGGATGCGGTGCGAGCCACCTTCGAAATTCTCGATCGGCTCCCGGCGGAAGACCGGATGGTGTTTTCGCTGCGCTACGTCGCAGATCTGGATTTGCTCGAGATGGCTAGAACCTGCGAGACCTCGCTGTCGACCTTGAAGCGCCGCTTGGCGCGGGCCGAGAAGCGCTTTCACGCGGCGGCCGGCGAGCACGACGCGCTGCGCGGCCGGATCGCCGGGGGCGCGCGATGAGCCCGCTCGGCATGGAGGCCTTGGGCCGAACGCTGCGGGAGGACCTAGCGCGCCACGAGGAGACCGGGCGGTTTCGCGACGCGAGTCTGCGCAAGCACGTCCTTCAGGCCTTTGACGACAGAAGGCCTGTGCGAAGGCGCTGGGCTCCGCTAGCCCTCACCTGCGCCGTGCTCGCCGCTGGCATCGGGCTTGCGGTGCTCCTCTGGCCGCGCATCGTTCACCCGCCGCTGCGTTTCTGGATTGAGGATCGCTCCGGCGAGGTGGACGAGTGGGTCACGGCCCGCGATGTGGCTCAGAGCCTGCGTTTCTCCGATGGATCCAGCATCGTCGTCGGCTCCCAAACGACCGCCAGGATCATGCAGGTCACCGAACGAGGCGCCAGGCTCACCTTGGAGCGGGGCCGGCTCGACGCGCATGTCATCCATCAGGAAGCTTCGCGCTGGCAGGTCGCCGCGGGCCCGTTCTTGGTTAAGGTGACGGGCACGCGCTTCCGCGTGGGCTGGGAGCCGTTCGCGGAAACGCTGTCGGTGTCGGTCAGCGAGGGGCAGGTCGAAGTGACCGGCGGGGGCCACCCGAAGCACCAGCTCGCGGCAGGCTCTGGCCTGGAGCTTCGCGTAACGACGCAGGGCCAGGCCGGCGTCAGCGCCGAGGCCCAGCCAGCGGCTGCGCCGGAGCTTACCGCGGCCACCACGGCGCGGGCTCCGGCCAGCAGCGCGGCAGCCCGGCTCGAGCCCTCCGCAGAGCGCGCGACCGACTGGCGGGCGCTCGCTACGGGTGGGCGTTACCGGGAGGCGCTCGCCGCCGTCGAGGAGCAGGGTTTCTCCAGCCAGTGCGGGCTACTCTCAGCGCGCGATCTGTTGAGCCTGGCGTCCGCGGCCCGGCTGGCCGGTAACGCGGGGCGGGCCAACGAAGCGTATTTTGCCGCGCGCGCGCGCTACCCGAGGAGCACGGAGGCAGCTCTTTCCGCGTTTTCGCTCGGTCGGCTCGCCTCGGACGGCGGTCGGGTGCTCGAGGCCAGTCGTTGGTTCAAACAGTACTTGGCGGAGGAACCGAGCGGCGAGCTGGCTCGCGAGGCCTCCGGCAGGCTCATCGAGCTGGCTCGCAAGACGGGCGATCAGCAGCAGGCTCGAAGCGCCAGCGACTCCTACTTGAGGCTTTACCCGGCTGGGCCGCACGCCACGCTCGCTCGCAGCATCCTGTCGCGTCCATGATTCGACTCCGCGGGCTCGCGGGCTCCGCCTGCCTGCTTGTGCTGCTCTGGGGCGCCCCTTCGCGCGCGGCGCCCGCCCAGGGCGGCACCATCGTGCTGGTCGTTGATGCACCGGCCGTGGCTTTGGCGACGCGCGTCGCCGCCGAGCTCGAAGCGTTGGGCTTCGCCGTGCGTCAGGTGACCGAGCACGGCGCCCCGACCGAACTTGCCGCCCGAGCTCGGGCCGCCGGAGCGTTCGCCGCGATCAGCATCGGGGCCTCCACGCGCGGTCGCGTTGAAATCACGGTGCTCGATCGCGTCACCGGCAAGACGGTCCGCCGAGAGCTGATCGGTCGCTCACTTTCGGATCCGACGACGCGCGAGCTGGTCGCGCTGCGCGCCGCCGAGCTCTTGCGCGCAAGCCTGATGGAGGTCGAAGCGCCGCACCCAGCTCGAGGCGATCTTCCGCCCAGCGAAGCCGTTCGCGATGTGGCCACAGCCCCGGAGACGATCCGGCGTAAGACCGGCAACCTGCGGCTGGGCGCCGAAACGGGCGTACTGCTCGCTCCCGGCCTCGGCGCCGCACCGCTGCTGCAGTTGTCGTTCCGAGCGCAGCTCAGCCAACGGCTCGAGCTTGCCGCCAGCGTCGGAAGCCAGCTCATCGCCAGCGAGCGACGCGAGGCTGCGGGGCGGATGGACGCCCTGGCACGTTGGCTGAGTGTCGGTCCGCTCCTGCTACTGCTACCTCGCAGTGAACAGAATCGGGTCACGCTCGGCGTCGACGCCAGGCTCGCGCTCATCGCACTCTCGGCGGCGGGCTTCGCGGCGGACGCAGAGCACCGAGGGCGCTCGGTTTTCGTCTGGGCGCCCGCCGCCACGCTCGGCATCGACTCGCGCGTCCGCTTGCTCGGACAACTCTGGTGGACGCTTTCGCCAGCCGTGGGCGTCGCGATGACCGAGCTCTCGCTCCGCTCCGAGGGCCAGGACGTGAGAACCTGGGGCCGCCCCTGGCTGCAATGCGCCACGGGCGTCGAGGTGGAGCTGCCATGACAAGGGCCGCCTGCTGGTTCGCCCTCCTTGTCGGCGGCGCGCTCGGCTGTGGTCGCCTGGACCTCGACCTATTGGTTCGAACCAGCGAACCGGACGCGTGCGTGGAGCGAGTGGACGCCGACAGCTGCGCGGAGCGCACTGGCGTCGGCTGCTCGTGGCAACCGAACGATCCGGGTTGCTCCAGTCGCACCCCTGGCTGCGCGCCAGGTGCCTGCCGCAAGGGCGATCCGTTCGTGCGCCGCGTGGAAACAAAGCTGCTGCTCAACGGTCGGAGCTTCCGATTTGTCGGCGTGGGGGCCTGGGGCCTGCTTCAGCCGGGCCGCTGCCGAAGCGTGGAGGAGAACGAACAGGAGGCTTGGGTCGAGCAAGCGTTCGACGAGCTGGTGCCGGCCCAGGCAACGGTGGCTCGGCTCTTCGCCTTCCAAAACGTCCTCGGCGCCGGCGGTCGAGACTACACCTTGATCGATCGCGCCGTGGCCTCAGCCCGACGCGCCGGCATCCGGCTCCTGCTGGTGCTGGAGCACGACCAGGGCGACTGCTCTCAAGGGGGCGCCCGCGACGAGGACTGGTATCGCGCGGGCTACCTAGCCCCTGACGGCAGCTACGCGCTCGCCTATCGAGAGCACGTGCGCGCGCTCGGCGAGCGCTATCGCGACGAGCCCAGCGTGCTCGGCTATCAGCTCATGCAAGGGCTGGGCGGGCAGGATCCGAGCGTGCTAACGAGCTTCATCTCGGACGTCGGGCAGCTGCTGCACGGGGTGGCGCCCAGCCAGCTCATCGCGCTTGGCTTGCGCTGGCCGGAAAGCGCCGACACCGGCACCGACCCTGACGCCGCCGCGCGGTTCCTCCAGCTGCAGCGACTCCCAGCCGTCGATTTCGTCGACGTGTACGATTACTCCTACGCCCTGGGGAAGCCGCCGCTCGATCCCAATCTATTGGCCGCGCTCGAGAGCATCGGTAAGCCCGCAATCGTGGGTGAGGGCAGCTTCCAGATCGCCGGTTTCGCGCCCGAGCAGTTTCAAGCCCGTGCGGCTCTGGCCAGTCAGCGCATGCAACTTTGGTACGACGCGGGCCTGAATGGCGCGCTACTTTGGGCGTATCAGCCTGACTGGGAAGTGTTGTCCGAGGAGTTCGATGCGCGACCCGAAGATCCACTCCTGCAGCCGGGCGGCGTGCTGGCCAGCTCTCCCTGGCGGCCCGGGCACTGAACGGCCGTCACCGAAGTTGCGGTCCGCCTTTCGGCCCCTGGGACAGAGACTTGCCCGGCGAGACGAATCGGTGACACGCTTTTGCGGGTGAAAAGAGCAGCCGCAACGCTGGGCCCTGCCGCCTTGATCCTGGGCCTTCTGGGGTGCCAAGCCTCACTCAGTGCCGACGCCAACGTGAACGGCAGCGGCGAGGCGTCCGCCGAAGCCTCCAGCGGCGGCGAAGTGCGGGACTTCGACAAGCCCATGCAAGCCTCCGCAGCGACCGAAGCTGCCGCGCCCGATCACCTTGAGAGTTCGAGAGTCTTGCTCGGCGCTCGCCACGACCTAAAACTCGATGCCGGAGCGGCGACCGCCCACTGCCAGTGCCTCGGCGTGGCGCTCGGCGGGAGCCAGGCCAAGGGTATGCGCTGGAGCCAAGGCGCGCCAGCTATCGACGACGCCACGCAGCTTGCGCTAGCGCTCTCCTCCGAAGGCGTGGAGTGCAAGGCTGAGCCCAAGGGAAGCCTCGGCGCCTCGTACTGGGGCTACCGTATCGTTGGCAACGACGTGGTCGTCTTGGTCGAGTCCGCGCGCGGCGGCCACCCGCTGACCTCCGGCGCCGTGATCCCAAAGCCCGTCGGCACCGGGCAAGTCTACGTGCGCCCCGCCTCCAAGAAGCTCCCCTACGGACGCCCCCTAGTGGGCAAAGGCGCGTGCAAGATCGGCAACCCGGGCACGGCGCGCAACGCAGGTTTCACCGAACTGGAACTCGGAGACGACGCCCCCACCGTCAAAGCCAAGCGTCAGTCTGAAGCGGACGTGGCCGGCAACGGCAGTGACGCCGCGCTGACCAGCGAAGCGAGTGCAGCAGCCCAAAAGCCTTGAGCGGGGCGGTGGCATGGCCGTTGTCTTGGGGTCCGACGTCTGCCGAGCCACTTAGCGAGGCGTGCCCGCCTGCTTCTGCCATGCGATGCTCGAGCGATGAGCTTCGGCGCTGTCTTCTTGGTGTTGGCGCAAGCGCCAGTCTGCGTGCCGGGGACAGCCGTGTGCGCGGTGAGCGATGGGCGCGGGAGCGCGAAGCTCGACGC
>JANNWK010000672.1:0-3703 GCA_031408355.1 Myxococcales bacterium | reverse complement strand
AGCGAGCAAGCGCGCCGCCAAGACGTGCCACCCGACTCGGCGCTGTTCGGCGCGCTCCCAGCTACGAGGTTCATGGCCAAGACACGACGTGCTTTACGCGCCGACAAGCCGGACACGGGCGGCCAAGGGCATGCTCGTGCGCATCGTGATGCTGCGCGACCCGCTGGGCGCGGCGCGCGCGGGCCTGGCCCGCGCCACAAACCTCGGCCTACCTGTACAAACAAACGGGCCCAACGGCTCCTCACGGGCCTGGCGCGCCCGGGCGCTTCGATGCTACGGCGGCAAGCGTCGTGAGCCCCAAGGTTTCGGTCCTGCTGCCGGCTTTCAACGCCGCCGAGACTCTGGCGCTCGCGCTTCGCAGCGTTCAGCGCCAGAGCGAAGCCGATTGGGAGTGCGTGGTCGTGGACGACGGCTCGGACGACGGGACGCTCGGGGTGGCCGAAGGCGCGGCCCGGGCTGACGCGCGCTTTCGGGTGATTGCGGGGCCCCGCGCCGGCATCGTTCCTGCGCTCATGACGGGACTCGCGGCCTGCCGCGCTCCGTTGGTCGCGCGCATGGACGCCGACGATTTGATGCAGCGTCGGCGCCTGGAGCGCCAGTTGGCGGCAATGGTGGCGGCACCCCAGCTGGCCGGCGTCGGCAGCCACGTGCGCTTTTTTCCCAGGGCCGGCATGACCGATGGCCTCAGGAACTATGAGCGTTGGCTGGGCCAGATCCAGAGCTCCGCCGACCTGCGGCGTGAAGCGTTTGTTGAATGCCCGCTGGCTCACCCCACGTTGCTCTTGCGCAGCGAAGTGCTGCGGGACTTGGGCTATCGCGACAGCGCTTGGCCCGAGGACTACGATCTGCTCTTGCGCCTGCTTGAGCGAGGCCTTGAGCTTGGCGTGGTGCCGTCGCGCCTCCTGCATTGGCGCGACGGGCCGAAGCGCCTTTCCCGCAGCTCCCCCCGCTACGCGCTCTCCGCCTTCGTGGCTTGCAAGGCGGAGTTTCTAGCCCGCGGCTTCCTCGCTCGTTCCGAGCGCTACATCCTGTGGGGTTATGGCGCCACCGGCAAGGCTTTGGCGGCGGCGCTGGCCCCGCTCGGCAAGACGCCCTCGGCGATCATCGAGCTGCACCCGGGCCGCTTGGGGCAGTGGATCCGGGGGGTGAGGGTGGTCCGTCCCGAGGACCTGCCAGGGTTGGCACGCCAACCACTGGTCGCGTCGGTCGCGGGCTCAGTGCCGCGCCAAGAGATCCGCGATGCGCTGGCCCGGATGGGATTTCAGGAGCTAGAAGACTACGTTTGCGCAGCCTAACCTAGACCCGAGGCCCTGGCGCTTGGGCTAGTAGCGAAACTGGTACAGCAGATCGACGCCGGTGCCGATGGTTCCTACCTCGGTACGGATCGACCAGCGCGGGCCGAACCGATACTCGAAGGCGGCGCTCACGTTGCCACCTTTGTCAGAATCGCCCCCGGCGCGCGTGTCCTGGTAGTTGCCCTCGACCACGAAGCGGTCGCTCGCTCGGTAGGCGGCGGTATAGGTGGCGCTGCCCGGCTGGCTGCTGTCTTGGGTCGCCGAGCTGGCGCGCAGTTGAACGCGCGCCAGCTGCGTGTCGAAGAAAGGCGTGTCGGAGAGCAACGAGTCCAGGGCGTTGCCGCTGAGCGCGCTGGCGCCGTCGCCCATCAGCAGCGCCCAGGCTTCGGCGTCGGAGCGATCGAAGGCGAGCTTGGGATGCGCGAGCGTGCCGGTCACGCGCACGAACAGCACGTTGCCGTCGGGGGCGCGCCAGCTAGCGACGACGTCGAGTCGCGGATCGGCGGGATCCGCCGTGTCGAAGAACACGGCCCCCGCCTCGATCAGGAAGACCTTCTGCAGCATTTGAACGCTGCCGCCTTGTCTGAGCGAGACAGTGCCGGTGACGCCCAGATCTCGAGCCAGCACCACGTTGGGGTCGCCATCAATGGGCAGGTTCAACAGGACGCCCCGCGCGAGTCGAGCCTCGTTCCCCAAGTGGATCACGAAGTGCCACGGCAGGGCGTCCGTTTCGCGCGCGGCTTTCGGCTCGCTCAGCGGCTGCAGCACGCGGACATTCTCGTTTTCTCCCAGCTCGGTGAGGTCGCGTGACGCGGCGTTCGGGAGCTGCGCGTGCAGCCGGCTAAAAAATACTTCGGCGAACATCTTCTCTGGTCGGCGCTCGATCACCAGCCGCGCTTCGGCGTCAGCGTGGGCGCGGGTGATCCCTTCAACCACCAGCGGCAGGTCGCGAATGGTCAAGTTCGCCCCGCCTGAGATGAGGTCGGTCCCCGAAAGGCGGAAATTGGCACTGGCTCTCATGTTGTTCTGCGACTTCGTCGACGCCGTAGCCGTAAAGGGGTCGATGCTGACGACGCTCGTCTTGCCGTCATTTTTGGCGACTGCGACAAAGCCGACCTCGCGTAGCCTGAAGCCCAGCGAAGTGAAGACGAACGAGCCATCGGCCAGGCGTAGCTCGCCCTCCAACGGGGCCAGCGCGCGCTCGGTTTCACCCGGCCGGAGCGGCTCAAGGCGCGCGTTCAGCTTGGCGTTGACCTTGCCTTGGAGGTCATTCACGAAGTCGCTGAGCAGTGGCTCAAACAGCGAGGCGTCCAGGTTCTGGGCCGTCAGGCTGGCATCGATCGGTTGTGCCGGATCGAGCGCGGGTAGGTCGGAGGCCCAGCTCAGCTTGGCCTTCACGTCACCGGCCAAGCGGGCCTGACCGTGCTCGAGCTTGAAATTGGCGCTCGCGAGGCTCCCATCGGTACGCAGATCAATGCTGCCATTTCCGAGCTCCAGTCGGTCCATGCGCACGCTGGTCAGCTTGAGCTGGGAAGTTGCAAACGTCCTGTTCAGGCTGCGATCCAGCTGCAGCTTACCGGTCACGCTGCCGGTGATCCGTGCGTCGGCCAGTGCCGGAACGGCGGACAGCGGTAGGGCTTCCAGCGACGCCAAGACAGTGCCGGTCCACGCGCCGCCTGCTCCCATTTGGGCGAAGGGAGCCAGGCCGCTGGCTCTCACACTGGCGAAGCGTTGACCGGAACAGGAACTGACGGAGCGGGCCTGTTCAGCGACGGGACGAAGCAGCTCCGCGCCCACGCTGAAGGCCCCCGAACTCTTGGCGTATTCCGCTGTGGCACACAGATCGACGGGGTCGCCGCGGCCGTGTTCGGAGAAGCGGAGCTCCTTGGCCCGGAGTGTTGCCGAGGCCACTGGCTGGGCGAGCGAGCCGCGCAGCGTGGTTTCGAGTCGGACCGAGCCGCGCAGGCCGGGCACTCGCAGGGGCTCCGGCAGGTCTTCCAGGCGGCCTTGGCTGAGTACCACTTTGCCCAGAAACTCGCGGGCGAGCAGTTGCTGTGCGAGCGGTTGTTCGCCCAGGAACGCGGCCTTCAGATCGAGCGTCATGTGGGCGGTGGCGGAGAGCAGGCGTTCCGTGCCGCGCTCGGCGCCGAGCGAGGCCGTCGTAAGTCCGGTGCTGCCCTCGTGCGTCGCGCCCAGCAGCAGCTCGATGCCGGAGAGCCGGAGCGGTGGCTGATCGCCGCGCTCCAGCGCCAGCTGCAGGCCTTGCGTTTGTGCCGAGAGCTCGAGATTCGGCGCGGCAGCTGGCTCGCTGCGCGACAGCTTGAGCGTGACGTTGGCCTGGCCGCCCACGTCGATGCCCTTGTCTGGGATGAGCTGCCCCAAGTAGTCCAGCGTGACGCGCTCGAGCC
>JANNWK010000671.1:0-3166 GCA_031408355.1 Myxococcales bacterium | reverse complement strand
CATCGGCGCTGTGGTCCCGGACTTTCAGGTGCGGCTTGCCCAGCACTGGCAGCGACGCTTGCACGGCGTCGACGATGCGCAGCTCGAGCGCGATGTCGCATTGCGTGGGGTCGCTTGCGATGGCGGGCACCGCACCGTTCGGCAACCCCAGATACCGCGGGTCCTCTACCTGACAGGCTTGCCCGCGCAGCGACAACGCTTGACCTGCGACGAGCGCTTCGGAAAATCCCAGCAATATTCTGCCCGGCGGCGCAGCCACGTTTGCTTGATGCAGCTCGATGGCACGACCATCCACGCTCGCTTGGAGGCTCCCGACGCCGAGACGCGTGCCCGAAAGCAGCAGCCAGGCATTCTGTGGTAGCGAGCCGCCGTTCGCGGGAAAGCTGGAGCTGAAGAACCCGAACTCAGGCTGGATCCAGCAGGCTCGAGCCGTGCGCGCCACACCGAGGCACGCTAGCGAGGTCGCGAGCGACGCCGCGCAGCGCGTGAGAAGCCTTGCCCGAGCCCGCATTGGCTGCACCCATGCAGTGTATCAGTCGATCAGCTCGAACACATGCCGAAAGACAAACGAACGGTCATTCCCGCGCTGGTGGATCTTGCGTGAAGCCGCCTCGCGATCTCCACCTTCAGCTTCAAGCCGACGGGAGGAACGTCCTCGGACTCGAAGCGGTAGTTCAGCGTCACCCGTCCTTCCGACTGCTTCCACTGTGGCTTTCCCAGCCAGCTGTCGAGCGCCTCGTGGATCGCGTCGAGCGCCGGACCGACCCCGCCCGGCTCGGTCTGCACGAGGTCGATGTCCTCTGAGTAGCGTGCGGCGGGCCGGAAGTGGAGCTTGTAGAGAGCGGTGCCGCCGCGGAACGCGAGCGCGTTCGCGATCGTCGGGCGCGAGAACAGCTCGACGATCGCCCGAGAGATGACGAGGTCCTGCTCGACCTGGCGGTCGGCGACCCAAGGGGCAGAGGCTCGCCACTCGGTGATGAAGTCCTTCGGAATCACAGGTCAGGCTCGACGCTCGCGTTGACGGCCAGTTTCCAGCGTTCGACGCGCTCGGCGCCGGTCTTGGTCTTCGCCCGCACGAGCGGCGCGACCACCCGGGCGTGCTCCTTCACGTGGGGCACGAGCACGTCGCCGATCTCCCGGTGACCGCCAACCTCGAGGAGGTAGCCAAGACGTTGCACCCACGCGATGGGGCAGAGCGCTGCCGCGGCAACCAGCTTCTGCGGGTCGATGGCCTCGACCAACTCGGAGAGCACGGAAGCGACGTTGTCGAGGCCGCCACACTGGTCGGCGTAGCCCACAAGCTCGAGCGCGGTCGCGTCCGGCGACGCCACCCGGAGTGGGCCCCGCGGCGTGTTCTTCTCGATGACAGGGGTGCGCTCGAAGTCCTTGCGGGCGACGAACTGGACTCGCACTTCACCGCATTGGAGGGATCTGCGGTTCGTCTTCACCATGACCTGGAACCCCTGGGGGCGCTGGTGAGCGGCGCCATGAAGCTCGGCCGCACTCAGGAGCGCCACGTAGTAGCCCTCGCCGAGATGCTGCATCAGCTGCGGCACGAACTGGTCCGCGGGCAGGCAGCCGAGCCGGCGGTACTCTGGCGGAACGATCACGTAGAAGCCCTGGTGGGGGTCAGCGATCTCCCCCTTCGCCTTCATGCGCCGCAGCGCAGCGCGCACCGCGGGAACGGAACCGCCCAGCGACGCCACGGCTTCGTCCGTGGTGAAGTGATGCCGGCCGCGCGCGGCGAGCTCGAGGATGTACTTGGCGGCACTGGACATGGGCTAGATCCGTTGCATGCAATAAGTAACACTATTCGTCGCTTTTAGAAAGTAACGGATCTCGATGCAAGACCAACGCCAGCAAAAAGTGACTGCTATCGTTGTTCTGTGCAGGCAATGGATTCCAGGGGAGCCAGACCGTGGCCAACCCCCCCGTACCCTCACTCTTCGTGGCCGGAGTATGGGTCACCCATATATTGGAGTATGGGGTATGCTGCACAGGTGAAAACGACGCTGGATATTCAGGACGCGCTCTTGCTCCGCGCCAAGCGTCTGTCGAAGCGCACGGGCAAGCCGCTGCGCGCGCTGGTCGAGGAGGGCTTGCAGCATGTCCTGCTCAAACAAGCCGCTTCGCCGGGCCGCTACGAGCTGCCTGACTGCAGTGTCGGCGACGCGGCTGCGCCCAATCCACTCGAGAGCTGGTCGTGGCAGGACTTGCGCGACGAAATCTACGCTGAGCCGACGCGCCGATGATTGCCGTTGATACCAACGTGCTGGTTTACGCACACCGGCGCGAGGCCACAGAACACGTTGCGGCGGCACGTCAGTTGGCCGAGCTGTCCGCGGGAAATGACTCCTGGGCCATCCCTTGGCCGTGCATCTACGAGTTCTTCGGCGTTGTCACGAACCGGCGGATCTGGAAGGACGCGGCAAGCACGCAGCAGCAGGCGTGGCAACAGATCGAAGCGTGGCTAGGCTCGCCTTCACTTCAGCTATTGAGTGAGACCGATGACTTTGTCAGCGTGCTGGCCGATCTGATTCGCCGGCCACGTGTATGTGGTCCTGTCGTGCACGACGCCCGAGTGGCAGCGCTGTGCCTGGCGCACGGCGTGGATTCATTGCTGAGTCGAGACCGCGACTTTTCGTTCTTTCCAGAGCTCGCGACGCGCAATCCCTTCGCCTAGCGCGGCCCTCGAAAGCGTCGGGATCGTTGCTGGTAATCTCAGGCGGCGAAGTGCGTTTCCGTGATCGTGCCCTCAACCAGCGCCTTGGGCAGCGTGACGTACAGCTTGCCGTCGCTGCGCACGAGCTCGAACGCGAGGTTCTTCTCCAAGTGCGGCGCAAGCTGATCCAGAAAGCCGGGCTCCAACAAATAGACAGCGATACTCTCGCGCTGGTGGATCTTGCGTGAAGCCGCCTCGCGCTCAAGCAAGCCAAGCTCCGTCGAGCTGAACAGCGCCACCCGCCGCGCCGCCTTGGACGCCCGGTGCAGTCGCTCCGCCGAAGGCGAACCCACGTCGATCCACGCCAGCAAGATGCCGGTCGGATCGTGAATGGACACGGGCGGCTCGTCCGCGTCCGACAGCCCGCCCTTGCTGAACGCGATGCCCTCCTCATACGACAGACAATAAGCCAGCGTGCGCGTCAAAAAATAACGCGCGCTCTCC
>JANNWK010000670.1:0-10194 GCA_031408355.1 Myxococcales bacterium | reverse complement strand
CCAAAGCGTGCTGGCAATCGTGGCCGTACAGTCCCTTTTCGTCGCCCTGGGGGCTGCCTACCAGGACGTGGCCAGGGGTTTCGAACGCGCCGACGTGGCAGCCATCGGCAGGTTCGGGTTGCCGCTGCTGCTGACACTGTTCGTCGTTCCTGTCTTGCTGGTGGGCGGCAAGTTGCAGGCCGTCGTGCTGGCGCAGGCCTTGGCCAGCGCTGTCCTGTTGTTGCTCGTGTGGCGAGCCTCTCGGCACGTGGGCATCGGGCAGGTCTCATTCGACAGGCAGGAGCTCAGAGGGCTAACCCGGGCGGGTTGGCCTTTCTTGATTTCGATGATCGCGATGACGCTGCAAGGAAGCGTCGACGCGCTGGCGCTATCGAAACTCGCTTCGCCGGAGGTCGTGGGCTGGCACGCGGCAGCGCAGCGGCTAGTGGGCATCTTGCTGGTGCCTGCCTCAGCCTTGATAGCATCGCTTTACCCCACGCTGTCACGGCTGATCGTCGAGGACATAGCGCAGTTCCGCGAGACGACCCGCAAGGCGATTCAGGGAACCGCGATCCTCGCCATACCGCTCGCCCTCGGCTGCGCGTTCTACCGGAAGCTGGGCGTCTCCCTGTACAGCCAGGAGGCCTTCGGCCCGGCGGAGCAGAACCTGCTTGTGCTCTCCGCGATGCTGCTCCTCATTTATTTCACCATGCCGCTTGGCAGCGCCATCCTGGCAGCGGGTAGGCACCGTGCTTGGGCATGGACACAGTCTGGCTGCGTCGTCATTCGGCTCATCCTCAACCCGCTGCTCGTCCCGTGGTTCCAGGAACACTACGGCAACGGAGGGCTGGGCGTGTGCGTTGCTGCCGTCGTTTCGGAGCTCCTGGTGGTGGCGACGACTCTCTTCCTCACGCCAAAGGGGGTGCTCGATAGGTCACTGGCAAAGGCGCTCGGCAAAGCCGTTGCTGCCGGCGCGGTCATGTCGGGGGTAGCGTTCGCGCTGGCCCGACTTACCCCCTACTTAGCGGCGCCGATTGCAATGCTGGCCTATGCCGCGGCGCTCTGGCTAGTTGGCGGCGTGGACAAGGCCCAACTAGCCAAGGCAACCCAAGCGATAGCTCGCAAGTTTTCCAGGCGACGGGCGTAGCTGCGCCACACGAGGGCGCCTGGCGACTGGGCTACTTGTCCCGCTGAACGCCGGTCACGACGTTGGCTTCAGTAACGGTGATCTTGGCGTCCCGGGTCTCGCGGTAGAGCCGCAACTTGCGGTCGATCGCGAACTTGGAACCGTCCCGAATGCCGACAAACAGATTTGGTGTGTAGTCGTCCTCGCGCAACCGCTGGGTCAACACAAGGCTCTTCACCTGCTTCGCGCCGAGCCTGAGCAGCGCCTTGGAGAACAACCAGAGGGCCAGCGGATCGCCGCAGCGAATGTGCTTCGAATAGAAGGCGCCGTCGCCAATACCGTAGGCCTTCATGGTCGCCGGCCATTGGTCCTCAGTGCGTGAACCGTAGTGATCCACCTTAACCTCCGGCACCAGTATGACCGCCGCGCCGGAACGATACGTGCGGTAGGCGAAATCAAAATCTTGCGAGGAACGCAGGGGGCCACCGCCACCCAGCGCTTCATCGAAGCCGCCCACGCGGTCGACGACGGAGCGTCGCAGCGCGAAGTTGGCGCCCATCCCGAATACGCGAAAACTCTGCCCTCCCTTGACCAGACGCTCCCGCTTCGTGATGGCTAGGCTAGGCACGACCACGCCGTTGCGCGAGGCCTCCAGCAAACTCTCAGGAACCATCACCTGGCCATAGAGCAGGCCAGCGGCAGGATCGGCCGCGAACGCTCGAGCGATTTCCGTCAACCAATTCGACGGCACGACAACGTCGTCGTCGGTGCAGGCGATGATCTCGCCGTCTGACACTCGAACACCCGCGTTGTACGCACGCGACAAGCCGGCCTTGTCCAGGTGGTGATAGTTGATCTTCAGTTTGGCTTCGAAGCGTTTGGCCAAATCGAGCACGATGTCGCGCGTCAGCGTATCCGTGCTCTGATCCATCACATGGACATCGAAGGCAGGGTACGCGCATTGCGCGACACTCTCGAGGGCCTGACCCACAGTATCTGGGCGATTGCGAGTACAGATAACGACGGATAGTTTCACGTTCTCTCCTAGGAACTGTAGCGGCGCCCTAGCGCCGGGTCTTGCCCCACATGGCATTGGCGGTTTCTGTGAAACGAACAGTCGTCTCGGGCACATCGAGCAAGGTCGAGTTCACCCACTCGACCCCCTGCATAAACGAGTGATCCTGATTGGAAACCTCGTAGCGCCAGGCCCCGAAGCGTCCTCGCGACGAAACTCCCGCACGCTCCAGCGGCGGCTCGAGCTTCTTCAAGAGTTCATTCCGCTCCAGCGAAGGCGTGGGGTAACCGTGCTCGGCTGTGTAGCGCCAGGTGCTCACCACTTGGTCGCGACTGTCGATGAGACCGGTGTTGAGCAACCCCTGAATCGTCTGTTCTATCAAGGTTTCACGATCGACATGCTTGACGCTGGACTCGCTTGTCTCGGTCATCAAGGACCAGTACTTGCCCGTTTCCGGCTCCGGCACGTTGTTCGGAGAGTAGTTCGAGAAAACGGTAACCCGGTAGAACGGACAATTGTCCTCGGGGAAGTACATCCAGCACTTCTTCGCCAGCTTCGGCGGCATGGCACCAGTCAAACCGATACCGATGATGTGCGAGCTAGAGCGCAACAGCCTCGGCGCAGCCTCCGAGACCTCAGCAATGCTTGGCGAAAGCAGCCCGCTCAACGTGTCGAGCGGCATCGTACTGAGGATGTGATCGTAGGCTAGGCGCTCTCCGCCATCGGTCGTCGCTACCTTCGCCTTCCAGTCGATGGCCCCGATCCGCGTATTGAACTGGAAGTGCTCGTTGCCCACTTGCTGGGCGAGCGCGCGCCAAACCGAGCCGGTCCCGCCAAACTTGGGGAACTGAAAGGTGTTGTTGGGGCCCCACGAAAGGTCATCCTTCTCGAGCAAGATGTTGTCGAGCGAACGGGCCAGATCGACGACGGCCACGCGTTCGCCCACCCAGCCTGCCCACAGCCGCTCCAGAGGGAACGCCCACACCTTGTAGTTGTAGGGGGCCATGAAGATGTCGCGAATGCCTTCGCCGAAGGTCTGCAGCACCCAGCTACCGAAATCCTGCGTGGGAGAGGGCGTGCGTGGAGGGCGGCTTGCCAAACCTCGAATCGCCTTGGCCACCAGCTCTCGTGGCAGGTAGCGAAGGTTATTCTGGAACGGATAGGGCACGAAGCGGTCGGCCATCCACACCCACGACTCGCGCTCGTGGTGAAGCCAACCCTCTTTGCCCAAGGCTTCTGCCATGGCGTCGTCAAAGTAGTCGTAGTGCGAGAACTGCACGTGCCCACCGATATCCCAAGTGAAGCCTCGAGCATCGACGTAGCTGCTCGCCAGGCCGCCCGCTTCTGGACCGGCCTCAATCACCTTGAAGTTCGTGTAGCCAAGCTTCTTCAGGCGGTAGGCCGCCCCGATACCAGTCGGACCCGCGCCCACCACGAGCAGACGCCCTGCGTCCTTCAACATCTGGCTTTTCTCGGCCCAGGAATGCCAACACAATACGTCATAGTGGCGCGCCTATAGCACGGCTCATGACACGTTGGTAACGCCGTATCGGCAGCCAGCTGACGCACAGCCGACGCACACCGCAGTGTCGTCCACGGAGCCCGAGTCGTTTCACCGCGCAGCCCGAGGCTTCCGGAGCACGCGTGCCGCGCGCTCTGGGCCAAGAGTTTCGGAAGACGCTTGCCAATAGAGCAGATTCGCCAACACTCCGCAGACCTGCTCGGACAACAGCGGGAGAGGTAGGCGGCGGGCAAGCCGGAGATGGCTGCGGAGCAGCAGGCGGGCAGCCGAGTGCCTGATGGGCCGTCCCAGGCAGCTCGAGACCAGCCAGCGAGTTGCCGGATTCACCCGACCCCAGTTGGCCGCCAAGGCTTCGAGGAGGGCGTCCTCTCCCTGCTGGCCGAAAATGGCCACCTCGGCTTTGCCGTAACTCGTGTGCGCCAACTCCCACGAGGCCAATGAGCGCTCAGCGTGGTGCAGTGAACGAGCCGCCGGGTTGAAGCGGAAGCTCAGCCCGCGCTCCTTCAAACGGGACCCGAGTTCGACATCCTCCGCGCGCAGAAAGGCAGGATCAAAACCGCCCGCTCCCAACACGTGCGCCCGCGCCAGCGAGGCGTTTCCTGTCCAAAATTGGCGATACGTCGGAGCCCAATCGCCCCGCTCCATCGCCCTGTATTGCTCCTCGACCTTGGCCTGCTCCCACGCCACCCAGGGCTGGGCGTAGTGCGGAAGCGATCCAAGTGGCCCGATGACGACGAGGTCGGCCTCTGCATCGTGCAGGCGCAAATGCTCCGCGACGAGCACAGGCGAGGGCTCCACGTCGTCGTCAAGGAAGAGCACGATTTCACCGGTCGCCTCCGCCACGCCCGCGTTGCGAGCGCGAGCCGGGCCGCCGTTGGCGAGCCTCAGCGAACGCAGCGCGTAGACGGGTGAATAGCCCTTGAGCCATTCACCGGTGTCGTCCTTCGATCCATCGTCCACGACCACTACCTCGAAGACCGAAGCTGGGGCCGTTTGTCGCTCAAGCGCAGCGAGCACCAGCGCCAGGCGCTCGCGACGATTGTACGTCGGAATGACGATACTCAGCCTGCGGGTGACCATGCCAACGCGCTCGGTAGCACCGGGCCGAAGACTGGGCAAGACGCAGTCAAGCCAAGCTGGAAATGATCAAGCCGACGCCTGGCCTCCTTCTGGCATACTGCGCGCCGTGACGCGCTGGTTCGCCAACATCCTGATCTGGCTGGCGCTGACAGCCGAAATTGAAGGGGCGATCTACGCTGGTTTGTGGGAGACCCCGTTGACCACGATCGGCACCGCGCTGTTCCGGACCGTACTTCACGTGGTGCCCTGGGACGTGCTGGTGCTGATCACGCTTGCCTTGTCGCTGCCCGGCGCGGAAAGGCAGCGGGTACCGGCGGTCCTGCGCTCCATCGCTATCTGCGGCGCGTCGATAGCCCTGTTGTGGCTCTGGGGAGTATTGCGCGGAGGCAGCGCCTACCAGACCATGTTCCAGCTGCATCCCTTCGTCATGGGGCTGTTCGTCGCGCTTTTGGTGGCCAACACGTATCGCTCGACCGCACAGATCGTAGGCCTGGGGCGACTCGTGGTCTTTGCGTGCCTGTATCGGTCGGCGATGTGCATCCTGTTCTACGTTCTGGTAGCCAAGGACCTCCCCAAGAGCCAGGAGCTCGCGGCGCTGACCGACCACTGCGACAGCGTCCTGTTTGTGGGAGGCTTGTTCGTCCTCGTGATCAACGCTCTGGAGAAGCGCACGACGGCCGCTATTCTTTGGGCGGTGCTCGGCGCGGCACCGATCATCGCGGCCATCGTGCTGAACAATCGGCGCATCGCCTGGCTCGGGGTGGGCGTCGGATTCTTCCTGATTTTTCTGCTGCTTCCCAAGGGCAAGCTGAAGCGAGGCATCGTGTACGGGCTGCTTGCGACGTCACCCGTGCTCGGCGCCTACGTGGCCGCAGGCTGGGGCAACCCAGTCGGCATCTTCAAACCGGTCGGCTCAATCTCCACCATGTTCGGGGACAAACAGGACACGTCGAGCATCATGCGCGACATTGAGAACTACAACCTGCTCGTAACCCTGAAGTCGAACCCCTTACTGGGCGCCGGCTTCGGCACCCAGTACGTAGAGGAAGTCCGCGCCTTCGACATCGCCTCGATCTTCGTGCAGTACCGCTACCTGCCTCACAACAGCCTGCTGGGGGTCATCGCATTTACCGGCATGCTAGGCTTTGCGGGCATCTGGCAAATGGTGGTCGTGGCGACCTACTTGCACGCAAAGGTGTATCGCGAATCACAGGCGCGGGTACCGCGCATCGCCGCGATGTCGTGCCTCGTCGGCATCCTCATCATCGAGGTGCAAATGTGGGGCGACATCGGCTTCAACCACCAAATGGTGTGCGTGATGCTGGCCATCACGGTGGGCCTTGGCGCTCGGCTGCCAACCCTGAGCGGTGTGTGGCCGGGATCGCGAGCGAGCAAGCCTTTGCCCGCTAGAGCCGCGGCATGATGTAGAGAACAGAGACCACGTAGACCACACAGAACCAGAAGAATCCGGTCTGGACGCGGCGCACTCCACGCCGCACGTCGGGGCTACGAGCGGCGACCGCAAGTGGGATCCAGAACGTCGCAATGAGGACGCTCATGAGCATGAGCTTCTTCATTGCAGCAGACTAGCTACTTGATCGCGCTGGGCGGGAAGCAAGGGAAGCGGCCATCATCCCACGTTGGGGCCGTCACGCCACTCTTGAAACCAAGGTTGTCGAAGTGCCGACGAGCGACGACCTGTTGGTGCGCCCTATGGAAGGCGAACACCTCGTCGACGCCGGAATGATAGATAACGTCGCCGAAGGTCACGGTAACTTGGCCGCTCGGGACGCCCTTCGCGGGCAGATCCAGGCAACCGTACGGCAGGTCATCCACGAACAGGTATGCGCGCTTGGTTGACAGGAACGCGTCCAAGCGCGTGGAGCGGTCCACGCCCGTGTGCTCCGCGACCTCCGGAATGGGCGCCAGCCCGACGACCGTGTCGTTCTCCATCAACCGATACAGACCAGCGGAAGGGCACTGGTCGTTGACCTCCCACGCGCGATGATCGCAGATCTGGAGCTGGTGGACGAAGGGCCAGTTGGCCGTGCCCTCGTCCGGGAAAGTCTGCAGAATGATCGTGTTCGAGCCAGGCAGTCGCCATTGAACGGGTGGCGCGGCGTCCGAGACGATGATCTGCGGATAGCGCCGAGCGGTGCTGAAGTCGTCCACTTCCATGGTCACGTGCAAGTAAGACGTCGCTGACATCTGTCCTCGCACATTGGGGGTCAAGCGAAACTTGCCACCGACGTCAGCGCCAACATCAGCGTACGTGACCCACAGCTGGCCTAGGACCGGCCCCAGGCTGCTTCGGTTCGGAGTCGTGGAACCGAACGTGATGTCCGCAAATTCGCTCTTCTGCCGATACTCGCGCAAACACTGCGGATTGGCTGGGCTTTCGCAGGGTTCGTCCCAGGCGCCCGTGTTGAAATCCGGCAGCGACTCCTCCGGGCCGAAACCCGCAAACCAGTCCATCGCCGGTTTCGGACCGGGCGACACCTTCACGAACGAACGCGCGATCGGCCGAGGCTTGTTCTTCGCATCGTGCTGACCATTGATGAAGACTTCACCGGTTGCCGAAGCGGCGCGTGCATCCTCCAGCGTGAGGAAAGCCGGATAGTCGATGCCCTCCTCATTGGCGGCTTCCCGCGATACGGACGCCAACATACCAGGGTAGGGGCAACCTTGATCGAGCGCTTCTACGACCAACGTGGTGTCGCCGGTAATGCCTGACCAGTGCAGGTCGAACATTGGCAGCGCATCCCCCTGGAAGCGCGCGCGCTCGAAGCGAGGCAAGCCCGCGGCCAACTCGTCGTGGCTATTGCCACAGCCGTTCTGGTAGAAAACACGCATCAGAGGCACCGCGTCGACCGGACCCTCCTGCGCCAACACGCTAAAGGCGGAACTGGCCCCAGCTCGCTCGCCCGCTTCCGGACCGTCGACAAAGTACAGGACCGTGTCGGTGCCCGTGGTGTACACGGGCTTCGAGCCCTCCGAACCTGCCGCCGGCACATAGAAGGCAATGCCGTCGTCGCGCCAGCGAAGCGCCAGCAGCTTTGTTCGTTCCTGTTCGGAAGTGAGATACCGCTTCACTCGAGAAGCGCTCCAGCGCTGGTGAAAACAGCTATTGTCGGCCTTGGGGTTGGGGTCGCCCAGCGCGTAGACAGGCACACGGCCGTCCCCGGGCGTGACGTAGACGTAGCCCAGCGTCGCCTCCGGGAGCGTGCGCTTGTAGCCTTCGACCGTCTCTTCCACGATGGTGGTGATGGCCTCCGACTGCCTAACCGGTGTGGCGTCGCCCGAGACGCGTGGGCTTTGGCGATCCCCGGCACAACGGTAAACGGCATTGCGCACCGTCACCAACCCGTCGCCGGTTGCCGAGATGTCGCCGTCGCTTGGCAACACGTAGACTCGATAGTCCCTGGCGCCGGCTACTGGTTCGACAGAGAGGCTCACGCTGTCGCCGACGGCGACGGCGCTAACAGCGGCCAGGCGCGGGACAGGCGGCAGTGCGGTCTTTACCGAGGTGTCAGGCGTACCGGGGACCGAAGGCAGACCCGTCGGGCCTTTGCCCGTCGTCGGGCCGCTCGTCTCGCCGGCCTTGCCGCAACCGAGGACCAAGACAAACAGTGCCGTAAGACGCGGAGCGCGGAGCCGATCGAGCATTTCTAACCCTTCTGCCTCCGCCTCTACGCTGGCGACTCACTTCAGTCAAGCCGCGGCTAGACCAAGCGTGATGCGCGCCGCACTTCATTTCAGTGCGGCGTGTGAGTATTATTACGCCGCGGCACCGTCAGATCAGCGCGACGTCCTAAGGAGCAAGCAGCTCAGCGCTAGGACCTGGACCATCCAGCGCCTTCAAGAAGGCCACGAGATCCGAGCGCTCCCGAGCGGAAAGCTCCAAAGGCTTCAACTCATTTACGCCCTCATAACCGGCTTCATCGCCACCGCGGTCGAAGAAGGACACCACGCTCTCGAGCGTCTTCAGCTGACCTGTGTGCATGAACGAAGGGCGTCGTGCGCCGCAGCGCAAGCGCGGAGTACGGAACGCCCCCTCCAGCTCGTCGCCGACGGCCTGCGGCAGCCGCCCGTCGTCGCCGTCACTGAATTCGCCGGCGACGTTCAGCGCATCGGCCTTGGCCAAGGGTATGCCTTCCGCTGCGCCTCGATCAAAAGCGTTGAGAAACGCGGTCGCGACCACGGTCGCTCGAAGCCCGACGTTGTGAAACTGTTCGTCCGACAGGAAAGGGCCTGAGTGACAGCTGACGCAAGCTGCTCGACCGACGAACAGCGCTGCACCTCGCTGCTCGTCGCGACGAAGCGCGTTGGAGTCGCCTTGAATCCAGCGATCGAACCGGCTGGGGCCGCACGTAAGTAGACGCTGATACGCTCCCAGCGCTTTGCCGACGTTGACCACCACGCTCGTGACGGCGCGCTGATCGACCGTGGTCATGCTGTCGAACTCTGCGCCGTCGCCCGGTGCGCCGCGCATAGGCTGGGGGCAACCGTTCTTCGCGTCCAGCTTGCGACAGCCCGTCTCGTCGGCGGCGAGCGCGGGAAAGCGAGTGGTGTCATCAAGCGGCGGGAGCTCGCCAAAGATGGCCTCATATTGCTGGCGGTGTTGCCCGAAGACCTGCTTGGCCGCAAAGAGCCGGGAGCTGTTCATCTCGACGGGGGATTCGAGGACACCGAAGACCTGATTCTGAAAGGAATCGCGGCTTCCATCCCACATCAGAAGCTTGCTCTGGCCCACGTCGAGCAGCGAAGGCGCACGGCGCCGACCCCAGCCAGCCGCCAACGAAATTTGCTGGCGGATGCTGCGTGAATCAGAGAATTCCGAGCCAGGCAGGTGGCAGCCCGCGCAGGCGACCTTGCCCGCTTCACCTTTGTTCCCTAGCGCCGCGGGGCTGCCGTCGTTGTCACCATCCAGCAACTGCCCCGAGAGCGCCGGCTCGAAGAACAACAGACGCCCAAACTCTGCGGCAGCCTCGTCGCCGGCCCAGCGATTGCTCACGTCAACCGGCGGCGGCGGCAAAATTTCCGGGGAGAGGCTCGCCAGGGCCGTGCGTTCGTCGTCCGAGAACACAGGCGCCGGGTCATCGGCTTCGGCTGAGGCCGGACCGCGCGCCGACGTGCCACATGCCCCGACGCCAAACGGCCCGACTCCCAGGATGAGCGCGCACGAAACACCGAAGCGCTTGACCAGCTCGTGGGGTGCGAACGAAAACATTGGCGGCGCAATCCTGGAGGTCACGCGGCGGTAGGTCAAGACGCGCCCACCTGGGTCAGTGCCGATGGCGGAGGCCTCAGCGGCGCCTCAGCATGACTTCGGCGATCACAGAGCGGTGATCCGAGGCCCGGCCTTCTCCCACTTCAAAACCCGTGAAGCGCAGCTGCTCGCTGGCGAGCACAACATCGATGCGCATCCACGGGAACTTCGCTGGAAACGTGTAGCCGAAACCCGAGCCGGCC
>JANNWK010000669.1:0-1645 GCA_031408355.1 Myxococcales bacterium | reverse complement strand
AAGACCGATGCGATGAAGGCCGACAGCAACCGCGCTGACTCCCCCTTCAAGACACTGGCCCAGAAGTACGGCGTAAGTGAGGCGCAAGTACTCCTGCGCTGGGGGATTCAGAAGGGCTATCCCGTGCTGCCCAAGAGCACGAACCCCGAACGCCTCCGGCAGAACGCAGACGTCTTCTCTTTCAGCATCGACGATGGGGACATGGCAGCGCTCGAGAAGCTGGATCGCGGCGACGGCGTGGCCTGGCCCGTGGGCGATCCCATTAAAGCTGCGTAGCGCGCGCGCCTGCAGGAGCGTTTTGGCGCCGTGGCGGACGCAGGTCGCCGAAGGCCACGTTCTCGTGACGTGGAGCCGGACGGCCCGAACGAGCATTCGCCGAAGCTCGGGCGAGACCGCACGGGTGATCGGCCCGAGCTGGGTCTTCTCGACGCTCTGGCGCACCGAGGGGACCAGTCCGGCGTAGGGGCCCAGCTCGCGGAGACGACCACCCAAACAGGCCTTGTTTCTCCTTGCCCGTATACTTTCGTGTCGATTCGGATCGCGCTTGCTGTCGAGCTGACTAGTATCAGGCGCAATGAGGCGTTGGTGCAGGACGACGACGATCGCCATTTTCGTCGTCCTCTGGACCGTTCCGGGTGTTGCTCAAGACGTCCAGCCGCTACGATTCGACTACGCCGCTGCACCGGATTGCCCAGTCGAGTCGGAGTTCCTGGAACGCCTCGCCCGCCGCACCGAAAAGCTGCACCTGGCGGAGCCGGGCGAGCTGGCGCGCAGATTCGTCGTAAAGGTCAACGTCGTTCCAACGGGCGCGGTCGGACAGCTCGAGTTTCTCGACCTCGCTTCCGAGCCGATCGTACGCCGCATCGTTGCTGATTCGTGCGATGAGGCGGTCACGGGGCTGGCCCTCATCACCGCGTTGGCCATCGAGGGGTGGTTGCCGGGGCTCTCGGAGTCGCCCGAGCAACCAGCAAGGCCAATGGCGACCACGCCACCGAAAGCTGCCCTGAAACCCAGTCCGATCGGGCCGCCGACCGTAGAGCGCCTTCATCGCAGAGCTTCCGAGGCGCGACTGATTGCGTTGCCTGTTGCCCTGCTAGACGAGCTCAGCGTTGTCGAGCTGCCGCTGGATCTCGGCGGGGGCGTCTCACCGCCACGAGTGAGGACTGCTTGGGTATAAGGCAAGCACCATGGCACTGAGCTGCACCGGGAACGTTGACGGGTTGATCCGACCCGCGACGCACACCGACGCTCATGCCATTGCGCTCGTTCAGGTAGCCGGGTGGCACGCCGCGTATCGTGGGTTGATTCCGGACGCGATGCTGGATGCGTTCACTCCCGAGGCGCGCGAGGCGCGCTGGATGAGAAACCTGGCCGCCGTGCCGGAAACACAGCGAACCACCGTGCTCGAACGCGCCGGACGCGTCATCGCGTTTGCGACCTCAGGGCCAAGCCGCCACGAACCCGGCGTTGGTGAGCTTTGGGCCCTCTACGCGTTACCCGATGCCTGGGGAACGGGCGCTGGGCGCGCCCTGCTCGATGACGCGCTCCGCTTTCTCGAACGGCAAGGTTACGCCAGCGCGACGCTGCGCGTTCTGGCGGGCAACGCACGGGCCGTCCGCTTTTACGAGTGCGGCGGCTTTCACGC
>JANNWK010000668.1:0-4277 GCA_031408355.1 Myxococcales bacterium | reverse complement strand
GACGTGCTGGAGCACATGTACAACCCCTGGCAGGCGCTACAGCGCCTGCGGCCTCTGGTGGCCAAGGGAGGGGCGCTCTACGTCAGCCTGCCCAACCTGCGAAACCTGGCCATCCTGAAAGAGCTGGCTGAGGGCCGATTTCAATACGCGGGAGCCGGCATCCTCGACGTCACCCACGTGCGCTTCTTCACGCGCGCGCAGGCCGTGGAGATGCTCGAACAGACGGGCTGGCAGGTCGTCGACGTGCGGATCAATCCCGACCCCAGCCTCGCTTCGGTGTTCGACGGCAAGGACCTCTCAACGCTCGGCGACCTCGATCTCGGTCTGCTCAAGCTTTCGGGGCTCAAGCCTGCGGATCTGCTCGAGCTGATGGCGCTCCAGTTCTTCATCAAGGCCGTTCCCGCGCCGGAAGCCCGGGGCTAGCCGCGGTGCCAGGGGTTCAGACGGGGGCGGGGGCGGCGGGCTCGGCGAGCGACGGCGCGCTGCCTCGGTCTCGCTGGCCCTGGTTGCGGCCCGCGTCATCGGTCTCCACCTTGCCGTCGCGCATGCGCACGACGCGCGGCATGCTCTCGGCGAAGGCCAGATTGTGGGTCACCACCACGATGGTCGTGCCGTGCTGCTTGTTGATCTCGAAAAACAACTCATGAATCGCTTCACTGGTTGCGCTGTCGAGGTTGCCGGTGGGCTCGTCGGCCAGCAGCAGCTTGGGATCCAGCGTGAGCGCGCGCGCCACCGCCACGCGCTGCTGCTCGCCACCAGAGAGTTCGCCGGGACGATGGGTCACGCGCGAGGAAAGGCCGACCTCCTCGAGCAGCGCCGCCGCCCGCTTCTCCATTTCCTTCTTACTGCGACCCTGGATCAAGCCCGGCAGCATCACGTTCTCCAGAGCGTTGAACTCGGGCAGTAGGTGGTGAAACTGAAACACAAAACCGACGCTCTTGTTGCGCACGGCGGCCAGCCGGCTAGAGCTCATGGTCGTCAGCTCCTCACCCGCCAAACGGACGCGGCCCGAGGTGGGTAAATCGAGGGTCCCGATGCAATGCAGCAAGGTGCTCTTGCCGGCACCCGACGCCCCGACGATCGCCAGGATCTGCCCCGCATAAATGTTCAGATCGATACCGCGCAGCACCTCGAGCGTTCGCCCCATGTGCTGAAAGCTCTTGTGTAGATCTTCGACGATGACGAGCGCTTCGGACATTTTTCTGACTCACTCGTAGCGGATGCCCTCGACGGGGCGCAAGCGACTGGCAGCAACTGCCGGATAAATGGTGGCGAGCGTCGTGATCACGAGGGCTGAAAGGGCCACCAGCACGAAGTCCTTCCAATCGGCTGAGATAGGCAGCCGATCCACATAGTACACGTCCGGATCGAGCCGTACGCCGAACCAAAGCAAGCCGAGCATCGCGGCAACGCCCGTAGCGACGCCGAAGATCGTACCGATGGCGCCGATCATCACGCCCTCGGCCATGAAGATCGAGAGGATCGAGTTATCGCTCGCGCCCAGGGACTTCAAGATCGCGATCTCTTTGCTCTTCTCGGTCACCATCAGGAGCAACGTGCAGATGATGCAGAAGCTTGCGACCAAGATGGCCAGCGAAAGAATGATGAACGTCGCAATTTTTTCGAGCTTCAGCGCGCTGAACAGGTTCCGATTCAGCTCCTTCCAGTCGCGCACGCGCACGTCGTTGCGGCCCAGAGCCTTCTCCACCAACGGACGCACGGCATCGACGCGCTCGGCGTCTTCCACCTTGATCTCGAGGCCGGTGACGTTCTGTTGCAGATCCAAAAAATCCTGCGCTGCGTCGAGCTTGATGTAGGCCTGGCTCGCGTCGTACTCGTACATGCCGCTGTAGAAGACAGCGGCCACGCGAAAGCGCCGGCTCTTGGGCATAATGCCCATTGGGCCTAGGTCACCGAGCGGCACGACGAGCGTGATCTCGTCGCCGATGTAGACATGCAGCGATTTTGCGAGCTCACGGCCAATCACGATGCCGGGATAGTCGTCGGGGCCGTTCACAGCCTCGGCCACGTCCGCGTCCAGCTTGCTGAAGTACGGCTTCACGTCGGGCCCCTTGAGGTAAACCTCACCCCCTGGCCCCAGCCCGATCGGCTCGTTCGGCGGCAAATTGGCCAGGCGCTTAGGGTCCTCGAGGTACTTGAACTGGCCGACCTCGATGTTCGCCAGAAGGTCGATGACCGTCCCGATGGTCTGGGTGTCGACGCCCTTGAGCATGACGCCGGCGGTATTCGACGCGCTCGACGCCATGGCCTCGCCACCAGCCACCGGCGTGACGGCCAGCACCCCGGGCACGAGTCGCAAGTCGTCGGCGAGGTCCCGCCAATGGGTGAAGCCGCCCACCCGTTTGGCTTCAAGCCGAATGTGAGCGTTGTTGCCCAAAATCTTGCGCTTCAGATCGGCGCCGAAGCCGCCCATGATCGAGACGACCACGCAAAGCGCCAGCGCGCTCACGGCCACGCCCAGGATCGAGAGCACGGAGATAACGGTCAGAAATCCGCTCTTGGTTGCCCGCACGTGGCGCGCCGCGACGAACGAGACAAAGCCGCGCCCTTCGATGCGATCGAGCACGAAGGGCACGGCAAGCGCCATGAAGCCGATCACAAATCCCATACCGCAGACGACAGCCCCAAGGCGCACGAGCTGGTGCCAGAGCACGAACACGGCGCCCTTCTGTTGCGGCAGCGTGCTGGCCCAGATGCCAAAACCGAGCGCCCCGGCCAAGCTACCGCCCGTGAACACCAAGCGCAGAGTGTGCCAAACCCCCGCGCCAAGTCGGCGCGAAAGACTGCGAAGACCCCACACCAAGAGCCAGGCCAAGAGCGCCACGGCGACCAGGACGATGCCAATGCGGCCGTACATGCCCAGCATGTTCCAGGCCTTCAACAAGAACGACTCAGGCGCCGGCGCAGCCTTCGGGGGCAAGAAGAGCAGCATCATTCAGGTCGCAACAAGGGAAAGGCGATCACGTCTC
Source organism: Myxococcales bacterium (assembly GCA_031408355.1). Taxonomy (GTDB): domain Bacteria; phylum Myxococcota_A; class Polyangia; order Polyangiales; family Polyangiaceae; genus PMG-095. The sequence goes on along the minus strand of JANNWK010000668.1, from coordinate 1,287 downwards.
GAATCGAGGCCTGACCCGCGATGGCCATCACCAGGCGATCCACGCCAAGGCCAAAACCTGCTGCTGGGGGCATCCCGTGCTCCAGCGCCATCACGTAGTCCGCGTCGTAGTCCATGGTTTCCTGAGCGCCTCGCTGCTTGGCCTCGAGCTGGGCGCGGAAGCGCGCCGCCTGGTCCTCGGGGTCGTTCAGCTCGCTGAACGCGTTGCAAAGCTCCCGGCCATGCACGAACAGCTCGAACCTGTCGACCAGCGACGGGTCGGCGTCCTTCTTTCGCGCCAAAGGCGAGACCTCGAACGGGTAGTCGGTGATGAAGACCGGGACGCTGCGTTGTCCGTCCTGGCTCAGGTAGTCCTCGGCCAGAAACGGCTCGGCCAGGTACTCGTAGGCCACGAACAGCCGCTCGCCCGGAAGCGCGCAATGCGCCAGAGCGCGACGTAGGTTGCCCCAGTCAATGCGCAGCGCTCGCTCACTCGCCTGCTTGTAACCTTCGACCCACGCGTCGGCTTCGCTCGGCAGGCGCTTGCCGTCCGGACCGAGCACGAACGCGAGTTCTAAGAGCTTGTCGGCGATATCCCTCGCTAAGCCGGCGCGCTCAAGGGATTGCTCCACGGCCTTGCGCATCGGAACCCGAGCGAAGGGTTCGGCCAACGTGAACGGCCGCGCGCTGCGCACCTTCTCGGCTGCGTCACCCAGCCCGAGCGACACCAAGCGCGACAGCACAAACGCGTCGACGTGCCGAAACAGCGCTTCGGCCATCGGCATCAGTGTCTCGTAGCTGGCATATGCCATGTAGAACTCGAGCATCGTGAACTCGGGGTTGTGGCGAGTGCTCAAGCCTTCGTTGCGGTAGCAGCGCCCAATCTCGTAAACCCGCTCGAAACCACCCACGAGCAAGCGCTTCAGGTACAGCTCGGGCGCGATTCGCAGGAAGAGCTCAAGATCGAGCGCGTTGTGGTGATTCTTGAAGGGCCGCGCGGCGGCGCCGCCGACCAGGGTGTGGAGCGTCGGCGTCTCCACCTCCAGAAAATCCTGGCGATCCAGAAAGTCCCGCAAGCCCTGCACCACCAGCGAGCGCGTGCGCAGCGCCACCGCCACCTCGGGATTGGAGACGAGGTCGACGTAGCGACGCCGGTAGCGCAGATCGGTGTCCGTGAGGCCGTGCCATTTGTCAGGCAGCGGCCGCAAGGCCTTGGTGATCAGCCGAATCGACGACAGCTCGAGGCTGAGCTCGCCCGTCTTGGTGACCATCGCCCGCCCCTTGGCCTCCACGTGGTCGGCGATGTCGA
>JANNWK010000667.1:0-6026 GCA_031408355.1 Myxococcales bacterium | reverse complement strand
TGCCCGTCCTGACCATCGACCGCCGCGGCGGCCGTACCCGGCTCCGGCACGCCTTCTTTCCAATAGGCCGTCTCGGCGGGGGTCAGCGGCAAGCTGATGGGGCGTACGAGATCTGAGTACAGGAGCTCTTTGGCCTCGGTCAGATCCTTGTTGTGGCCGGACACCGCGCTGGCCGCAAAGTGCCGACGCTCGAGAAATCGCGTGTCGAGGCGCTGCAATAGGCCGCTGAACAAGGCGACGTCGTCCAGCGTGGGCAGGTGGCGGATCGGCTCCGTGGAGGTGTCGGGGAACGCCGCGAACAGCGACTCCTTGTCCTTGAAGCGATCGAGCTCCGCGCCATCCAGGGCGCCACCAAAATGATAGACGGTGTGGATGGACCGGCTGATGCCTTTGAGTGCGACGCCGTTGCGGAGGCCAACGCTTCCGGTGAAGTTTTTCTGGACGTAGTTGTGAAGAGACGCGGGCGTCGGCACCGAACCGTAGAAAGCTTCGCAGCCCTGCGGGAAGTTTGAGACAGGATCCTTCGAGTACACGGGCAGCTTGCCAGCCTCTTCGGCGTAGTCGGCGTCGGGGATCCGGTTGCGGTTGGCGCCCTGATGGTAATGGATGGCGCCGGGCGTCAGTTCGCAGGTGTCGATGGTCGCGATGTTCTCTAAGTGCGGGTCGAGCACCATCGAGCCAGGGGTGAGATAGAACGGTTGGGCATTCAGAGTGGGGACCGTGCGCTGGGTCAGCTCGTTCATTGGATAGAACATCGCTGCTTTGCGGCCGGATTCTCCTCGAATCAGGTTCGCCTGGGTTGCCAGCCCCGGGGCCACGAAGACCTCGCCGAGGTCGACTTGATCCCGGTAGTTGATCTCGATGAAGAAAGTGGGCTGTGCTTGCTCAGCAGCCTGCGCCTGCGCCTCACCGACCAGCATGTCGGTGCAGGCATAGCGAAGTGCGGCCGGGATGCCGGGCACGGCCAACGCGCCGGCCATCAGCTTCAGAAAACGACGGCGGTCGGCCGGCGAGTAGCGCTCGAACTCATGCGGCTTCTTCATTTAGGGTGCTCCGGTGAGGCTAGCCGTAACCGACGTAATAACCGTGGGGTGCGTGAACAGCCCCATCACAAGCTGTTGCAGCGTTGGATCCGCCGGGGCGCTCAGCACGACCTCTTCGAACAGCTGCGGGTCGTACTCGATGGCCCCGTTCGACACGCCCAGGGTATAGTCGAGGAAGCGCTGCGCGGCGCAGGGAGCAAAGGTCGACTGGCTGGCAATGACGGCGGCGGCTTCCGCCAAGTTGTTCACGGGTTGGCCAAACATGTTCGAACGCTCGGACGACGCCTCAGCGGCGTCCTTGAGATGGGAAGCCATCAGGCCGTTGACGGAGCGACCGAGCTCCCCCACCGGATCCTGAATGCCATCGGCGTTGGCCACCCACTTCCCGATCGTGTTGAACTTCACGTAGAGCTGGGCGTGCAGGCTGAATTGACCGTGGCAGCCGTAACAGCCCAAGCCGTTGCCAAAGCCGCTCTTTGCGCGTTCGTCGGTCTGCTCTTCGGCGGTCGTCGCCTGAAACATTGGGATCAGTCGCGGCTTGTCGATGAGCGGCTGCAAATCTGGCCCCTGCGGGTAGACCTGACACGCAAAGTTCTTCATCAGGGCGCTGGAGCGCGTGAGGTTGAAGCGGCTAGCGCGCGCGATGAGATAGGCACGTGTCGTCAGCACGCCAGCAGTGAACGGCGCCCCGGTGTCGCAGGCCATGGGCTGAAGCGACGCGTCGTAGCAGGTCTCGGAGGTCAAGATCTCCGACCAAGGCCTGGCGTTGGTAACGACGTACTGGACCAAGTTGCCGGGAAGGTCGAAGTCCACGTCGCTTTTCTGGCCGCTCACCTGCAACCCGAGCTCAACGAACCGTCGCGCTGCCTGCGCGAAACCGGGCTCTGCCAGCCATGCGCTGACAATGGGCCCAATGGCGGAGCCACCGGTCGCGGTGATCGACGCTCGCTCCTGCCGCGTCAGCACCCGACCCACGACAGGAGGCGCGAGCTTGTTCAGGTAGCTCTCGACCACCTCGGGCGACAACGCCTTGATTTCCTCAGTAGCCGGTGGAATTTCGCCGGTTGAGTTGACGCCTCCTCCTGCCGTGCTCGTGCTACCGCCGACCCCGGGCGCGACACCAGTGTTGCCGGCTGACTCGCCCGACGTGGACCCGCAGCCAAGGGCTATGACCGCGCCGAGCAGGAGCCCTGCCAAGCGGGTCATTGGGCCAAGAACTCCAGCGAGGAAAGCAGGCTCAAGCACCCGGTTTGCGTGCGCGACTCGGGCGTCAGGGCCAGGCCCTCCAGAGATGCCGTCAGATCGGCGGCGTCCTGGGCCGTCATGGCCCGGCCGTACGCGGCGTCTATCATCGGTTCGAGGCTCTCCGGCAGCGAGGGATACAGGACGCGCATGGCGCTTGAAGCGCAGATGGGTTTCAGGGATTGCACCCACAGCGAGATTTTGAAGGCCGTCCAAGTGTTGTCGGGCTCTAGGCCATCGGCGAAGTCGTAGTCGCCGAGCTGAGTCGCGTTGGCCGCCATCAGCTCAAACACTGGGTCGGTGAGAGGTAGACCCACAACCGCCGACAGGCGGCTCATCCTCACATCGAACGGGAGGAGTACGGGGAACTTGTTGGGCAGTCCGAACGGTTTGGTCGCCTCGATGGGTGCGTTCGCCGGATTCGTCCCAGCCCCACCGGTCGTGGCAGCGCCGCCACTTGAGCCTGTCGGGCCGCCAGGCACCGCGGCCACGGAGTCGGCGGCTCCGCCTTCACCCCCAAGGATGCCCGTGCACCCGAACAAGCAGGCGGGGAGGACGAGCAAGGTGGCTACGAACCGGCAGGATACGAGCATGTTTCTGTCTCCTTCAGAGCCACGGCAACGCCAACGAGCATGCGGACCGCATCGCGGGGGCAGACGACCTAAACTAACACCTGCGATCACAAAGTCTAAGACTCATTATAGGTAGTGCGGCGATCGCGAAGAATGTTTACGGAAAAAAGCGCGCCGACCCCAAATAAACTCCAAAACATCCGCCTTCGGACAGCGGACGTGTCGAATCGTAACAGGCAGTTACAAAACCGGACGTGCGGACACCCACCCTCGGGCGACTTTGCCGATCGGCTAGCGCAGCGTCACGCCGTAGGCCGCTTCCGCGTTGCGATGCAGGACCTTCTGAGCCAGCTCGTGGCTCTTGCTCTCGAAATGCGTCCGCACGATCTGGGTAGCATCTTGAATGGAGCCCGCGCTCTCTGAAAGCGGCCAATTGGTCCCAAAGATGAGCCTGTCTTCACCAAAGGTCGCCAGGAGGAAGTCGAGCGCTTGGGCGTACGCCAACGGGTCCTTTGGCGCGGGGGTGGCTCCGGCTTGCTCCTGGAATCGCGAAACCTTGCAGTAGACGTTGGCGGCGCCGGCCGCGACCTTCAGTGCCTCCGCCAGATCGCCCGCTGGCTTGCCATTGAATTTCAGGCCGGCGGCGTGGTCGAGCACAATCGTGAGGTTGGGAACCAGTGGGGCGTTCGCTGCCACCTTCAGGACTGCCTCGGCTGAGCCCGCGACATCGACATCAACCACGAGCCCTTCGGCCTCGACGAGCTTGGCATTCGGCAACGCGAGCTCGTCCGGTTGGATGCGTAGGCCACGAAAGAGCGCATGCGCGGCGAGCACGTCAAGATCCTTGGCGAAGCTGGCTTCGCCAAGTGACAAACGCCCGATCACGCCGACGACGATCGGATTGTTCTCAGCGAGTGTGAGGCCCCAAAGGTTCTCCTCTACGTTGCGCCATACCGCCTCGACCAAGAGGGTGCCGCTGATCCCAGCGGGACTCGCCAGCTTTCCGTAGTCGGCGGGAAGCACGGTCGCTCCGTTGGAGAAGCCCGGGTCCTGGTTCAGGTCCCAGAAATGCGTGTGGGCATCGATGACCGCGTCGGGCACCTCACCCAGGCTTCCGCCGCTGCCAGCTTGGCCAGCACCAGCCTGGCCAGCACAAGCACCCGAGCTCGACGACTGCGTGACGCCGGACGTCCCACTGCTTGGCGAGGGTTGACCGGCAGAGCCACCCGCGGCGGGAACTCCCGTCACGCCCCCGGCTGCTTTTGCCCCCGCGCCGCCCGACAGTGGCACGCCTTCGCTGCTATGCGTGCCACAACTCGCCAATGCCAGCGCGAATCCAAAGGGCAGGCTCAGGCGTCGGCTAGCTCGCGAAATCATCGGTCGACTGTTACTGCTCATGGCCGGTCAAAACAGCTCGTAATTTTGGCGGGTAGCTTCAAGTTCCCTGAGCGGAGTGATTGGTGACGAACTTTCTGCGTGTCAACGCAGCCTGAGCTAGTCTCGAATCCGGTGCGTCTACGGCCCATCGGTGCTTTACTTTGTCCGTGATTTCGCGCTCCGACCCAAGCCGAGCCCAGCCAGGCTGGCAAGTGATGGGAGCATGAGCCAAGCGGGCGACACCACACGGCTTTCGGGCGCGGCGCGCAACGCGGGGCGGCGCCTCAAGTTGCGCCGAGCGCTCACGACCCTTGCGGGTTGGCTGCCGCTCCCGCTCGGCTACCTTTCGCTGGTGCTGGGGGCCATCAAGCTGCTGCCGCTTTCGAGCGCGCAGGCTCGGCCCTGGTTACTGGGCGCGCTCGTGCCGCTCGCGCTCGTTCTCGTCGCGGCGCTGCGGGCGGCGTTCGTGCGCCGACCGGCTTGGGAGGGGGCGCTGGTCTTGGACCGGTATCATCGGCTCGACGATCGCGTCACCAACGCGCTGGCGTTTGCCGGACTACCTGCCGCGGAGCGCAGCTCGCTCATGGACGCGGCCATCGCCGATGCGGTCGAGCGCGCGCCGGCGCTTCAGCCACGAAGGGCGGCGCCGATTGCCTTGCCGCGTGAGCTTTGGGTGAGCCTGGCGCTGCTACTCGGCTTGTTCGGGCTGGCGCTGCTCGAGGTCCGGCAGGTCAGGCTCATCGTACCGGTCGACGTGAAGGTGCAGCCCATGTTGCTCACCGCGGACGACGTGGAGCTATTTCGGGAGATGGCCCAGGAGCTTGCCCGGGCCAATGACGATCCGCAGCTTTCGGCGGCAGCACGGCGATTCAATCAGCTGGTCGAGGACATCGCCGCACACCGCATGGATCGGCGCGAGGTCTTCGAACGGCTGGGGAGTCTTGAGCGGGAACTGGCCGAAGCGAGCCAGTTGGATCGCGAAGCGCTCGACGATGGACTGAAGAGCCTGGCGCGTGAGCTGGAGAAGAGCGGCCTCACTAAGCCTGCTGCTCAAGCGTTGGCGGAACAGCGTTTAGCGGACGCCGAGAAGGCCCTGCGGGAATTGGCTGAGAAACTGAAGAAGAAGCAGGCGCCGCCGAGCAAGGCGGAGCTCGACAAGCTGAGGAAGGCGCTCGAGAAGGCCAGCCAGGCCTCGAGTGAGCGGGCTCTCGGTGTGGAGCAGCGACGGCGTGAGCTTGAGGAAGAGCACAAGAGTCTGCTCAAGAAGAAGGCTCAGGAGGGCGACAAGTCCGCCAAGACCGATCAGAAGCTGGCGGAGAACCGACGCAAGCTCGAGCGGCTTGGACGAGACAAGCAACGCGCGGAGCGCTCCCAGCAGAAGCTGTCTGAGCTGGACAAGCAGCTCGCCGAGGCCGCTCGACAAGTCATGCAGGACGCCCAGCAGGCCGGCCAGAACCTCGAGTCAGCCGCCGAAGACGTGAACCGCATGGCCAAGCAGCAGCTCACCGACGAGCAGAAGAAGGAGATGCTGAAGCGTCTGCAGGAGCTGCGCGAGGTGCTGCGTCAACAGGGCAAGGGCGGCAAGGAGCAGATGGACCGCATGCAGCGCTTCGGCGAGAAGGCGCGCGGCGGGGGCAAACCGGGGCAAGCCGGCAAGCCGGGCAGCGGCAGCAAACCCGGCCAGCTGCGGCTTTCGCGGGGTCAAGGTGATGGGCCAGGGCTCGAGGTGCCGATGCCCGGCGGAAGCCCTGGCGCGCCCGGCCAGAACGAAGGGGACGGGCCGCCAAGCGGC
>JANNWK010000666.1:0-1658 GCA_031408355.1 Myxococcales bacterium | reverse complement strand
ATTCTGGATGCGGAATCACTTAACCAGCTCCTGGGCGACTGAGCGGAGCTCCTTCCGCTAGCTGCCCATCGATTCCCAGAAGGCTTTGACGATCGGCGACTTGAGCTTCTTCTTTTCGGTACAGATGCCGACGCGGAACGGCACGAGTTTAGGTTCGACCTCTAGGATGGCGAGGGAGTGCTTGAGCGGGCTCTGGTCGGCGACGAGCCGCGGAACTATTCCAACGCCGCAACCAAGGCTCACGAGCGACAGGATGGCTTCGCTGCCTGCCGCTTCCCCGTAAACCAGCGGGCTGATGCGCCGCCTGCGAAACCAGCGGTCGGCATAGTCGCGCGCGAGCCCCGACGAGGGTAGAATCATCGGAATTTCGGGCCAGGGCACGGGGTCCCTGGCCAAGAGCTCGCTCACGGCGGACGTGCTGGCAGGAGCCACGAACACTAGCGGGATCTTCACCACGACACGCGCCGCCAAGCTGGGAGGGATATCGTCCGGCAAGGCCGCTACGGCTACGTCGACGGAACCGTTGCGCAGCATGCCGAGCGCGTCGAGCGCGTAGCCGGTTTCCAAACGGATCTGGATCTCGGGATGGGCGCGCCGGAAGGCGGCGAGCAGCGGCGGCAGGAAGCTTTGACAGGCGGTCACCGAAGCGAAGATGGAGAGCGTGCCGCTCAGGCGCTGCTGGCCTCGCGTTAGTCGCTCCTCAAGTGCCTCGAAGCGCGACAGCGTTTCGGTCGCGAAGGCCTGAACCAGTCGGCCCTCGTCCGTGAGTGTGACGGAGCGACGGTCGCGCACGAACAGCGTTGCGCCCGCGGCCTCTTCCAGTCGTTGGATGGTGCGCGACAGCGCCGATGGGCTCACGTGGCACTCTTTGCTCGTACGGCCGAAGTGCAGGCTGCGGCTGAGGTGCAGGAAGAGTCGTAGGGCGTCGAGATTCATGGCCTATTGGCTAGCTTGTCAGCTGTTGCGATCTTCGCAACTCGGCCTGCCAAACAATGCGTTTTTCGCAATGCCTTCGGCGGGCGTGTTGACAGCCAGCGCGACGTGTTGCTTGACCACGGCGACTGCGCAGGGCGAGCGCATCTCGCCCTGCTTCGCAAGGTTGCGCTGAACCTCGTGAAAAGCGAGCGCAGTCACAAGCGGGGCATCCAAGCCAAGCGCAAGCTCGCAGCCTGGGACGACACCTACCTGCTCAAGCTTCTACACGCCGGATTGCAGGGATCCAGCCGATTGGGCTGCGCTCGCCCTGTGACCCAAGGTTGGCAATGACCGCAAGACCAGCCAGCGAGCTTGGGGGTCGCGGAGATCGGCGTAGTCGAACCTTGACTCGCTCAGCGAGCGTCCGGGACGCGATGGCGCGCGCCCCTACGATGTCGCAAAGGCGACTAAATTTCCCTAGGAGTATCAGCGGGTGCGCTGACCAAACCTGCCGCTGTCGCAGCTGCGACCATCGAATTGCGCCAACAAATTGGTCGCGAGCGCGACAGCGTGAGGTCGCGCGATCGGTGCTGCGAAATCATTGATGAAATTTCGTCGCATTGGCGACATCGAAAGGCGCTATCCGTGGCCGCCAATCTCTTCTTGGCGTGGAGAGCAACATCTTCAGAATTCGCCAGGACGAGCGCATCATTCGGACCTGTGGGTTCAGTGAGATGGCAGCG
>JANNWK010000665.1:0-2808 GCA_031408355.1 Myxococcales bacterium | reverse complement strand
CGAACGCAAGGGCAGGCCTCCGCTGGGGCTACCGGCGCTCGCTGAGTTCAGCCAAGCCCTCGTTACCGCCTCGCCCGCCACGAAAGTCTACGCGCTGGGCGGCATCGGCCCCGAGCAGGCAGCGGCTTGCCTTGCCGCGGGAGCCTGGGGCGTTGCGGCTATCGGCGCGGCCTGGACCGGTGACTACGGAGCGCTCATCGGGGCGCTGGGCATCCGCCGCGCCTCGGTGTGAGGCATCAGCTTCGCTGCAATTTCACCGAGCTGCCGAGCTTGGTCGTGAGCACGGACGAAAGGATGCTCCAGAGCTCGTCGCCCGTCTTCTTCGCAATCCAGACGCCTTTTTCGGGGTCCCAGTCGAAATGCCAGGCGTGGCGGTCGGCGGCCATCCAGATTTGGCGGGCCGCGCGGTGGCTGTTGATGACGTAGCGCTCGCCCCCCGCAAGCTCAAGGGTGAGGATGTCGCTGGCGAGCTCACAGTCCAAGCCCGGTAGATCCAGGGCATCCAGGGCGCCCACCAGGGCCTCGAGCTCTGGGTGGGCCAGGGCCTCGTAGGCGTCTTCGCTTATCTGCATAACGACTATTGCATGGCGGGCAGGCAAGCCCCGGCCATGCAGCGATTCGGCGCGATGCAATCACCGTCGTTCAGACACGGGAAGACGCATTTCCCAAACTGGGTGTTGCAGTGGTGCGTGGCGCAGTTGGCATCACCGGTGCAGGGCAGCGCCAGCGGACCGGGCGCGGAGAGCGGCGCGGCAGCCGCCGGTGCAACGGGAGCTGGAGCTGGAGCCGGCGCTGGAGCGACCGGCGCCTGGCCGGGGGCAGGTTGCGCTGCGGGCTGGCCCGGCGCTGGCGGGCCGTAGCCAGGTTGCGCGGGCGGTTGACCGTAGCCCGCGGGTTGCCCTTGCGGGGGATAGCCGCCCTGCTGCGGGGGCTCTTCACTCTTGCAGCCAGACAACAGGAACAGAGACGGCCCGAACGCGAATGCGAGCAGGGCGACCGAGAGCGAGAGCGAGCGAGGGAGCACGGCCAACTTCTTGAGCTTCATACAGAAAGCCTCCGAACGGAGTCCTACAAGTCCCGGGCGGCGCGGTCAATCTGCATCCCCGCGCTTCACTCGGTGTTATGCTGTGAGGCTTGCGCATGGGAAGGAGCTTGAGGATCCCGTGATAGGCGAAGTCGCGGCCGAGCGCCTGATAGCCGAGGTGCGAGCGGCCCTGCGCCGCAGATCAGCGCACGAGGCGCGCCTGAGCGGTACCCTGCGGGTCCTGGCCTGTCATTCTTCGGCGCTTGCCAGCGAGCTGGTGGCAGCGGTCGACACCATGGCACGCCGCGGTACGCTCGATCGCCCGCTGTATGCGGCTGCGGTACGCGCTTTGGCTGAGTGTGGCGACGAGCGCTTGGCGCCGGTCTTGGTGCGAGCGCTTGCGGGGGAGGATGGGGGGGGGCTTCCGACCCTCGGTGCCGCCTGTTTTAGCCGGGAGGCTTCGCTCACGCGCCCTCTGGCCCAGGCGGCGATGAGCCGGCATCCGGTCGTGGCCTTCGCAGCCGAGATCGCCCGGATTTCGCGGGGTGAGTCGGAAGGTCGATTGATTGCGGCCCTGGCGCCGAAGATCAAGGAGGCGCATCGGATCGCCCTGTGCAGCGAGCTGTTCGTCTCGCTGCTGTGGCGTCGCCCGCTGCCCCTGGCTGTGGCTCCAGCGCTCGCCGTGCTGCGCGACGCTGAGCGGCATTTGGGACGCTGGCTCTTGCTGGGAGAGGTCGCGACGCTGGCCGGGGACCCGAAGCCGCTCGCCGAAGCGCAGCAACGCGCGCGCTCTGGTCCCACGAGCGCGCGCGCCGCCTGGTCGCTGGTGGCTTGGGCGCTGGAGCCGAACGCTGCTGCGCCAACCACTCGTCCCACCGTCGAGCTCATCGCTCGCTTGAGTGATCGGCCGAGCGCGGACCGCGATGGTACGTTCTTGTTTCGGATGGCCGCGGCGAAGGCGCCGTCAGCAAGGCTCATGCTCGAGGGCATCGCCAAGGGCTCGTCGCTCGGCGACGATGCGCAGCTGCGCGCGGCGCTGCACCTGTGCCGAGACTACGGGCAGGCCAGTCAAGTCGTCGCGCTAGCAGCCGCCGGTAAATCGCCCAAAAAAGACGCGCTGCGTGGCTTGGCTGCCGCCGGCCTCTACGACTGCGGGGAGCACGAAAAGGCTCTGGCGCTAGCCGCCGAGCTTGACCGAACGCGCTACATGCCAGCGCTGGGCTGGGCCGCGCTGGTGCGAGCGACGGCTGCCGGCGCGCGAAGCGGTGCGTTGGTCTCGGAAGCCAATTTCCGCCGGGTACAGCAGGGCTTTAGCGAATGAAGTTAGGCTTTGCGGTGCGGATCGGGTCGGTGCTTGGGAGTCCGCTCGCCCCTAGTGCCCGGTCAGGCAACAGAATCGCGCTTGGCGCGCGCATTGGGTGCGCGGCGTGAGCCGTTGGGCGCCTTAGGCCGCGCAGGTGCAGGCCGATCGCCAAGTAGCCGATCAATGATCAACCGATTGAGGCTTCGTCCCGTCTCCGCTGCTTCAAACTTCAAGGTGCGATGCAGATTTGGGGGAAGACGAACCCGGAGCTCCCCCTTGAACTCCTGGCTAGTAAGAGGCTCCGGCACGGGTCGCTTCGCCTTGATTAGATCCGCAACAACGAAGGCGACCAGATCACGGATGCCCCTGAGCGCAGCGGCTTGACTCCTGGCCAAATGCGAAAGGCTCGGGAATTCGGCGCACACGGCGACGAATTCTTTGTCCTCAAGCGACCAAAAGATCCGGTAGGAATAGTGCTCTG
>JANNWK010000664.1:0-1531 GCA_031408355.1 Myxococcales bacterium | reverse complement strand
GATCCCGTAGCCGACGGCCGAGAACGGCTCGTCGGGCTCGACTTCTCGGCCCAGGCGAGGCGAGAGGGGCTTGGCGACCGCTTCCGGAATTCCGTCGCCCCGGAGCAGCAAGAAAGCCAGATCGTGCCCGCAGGGATCGTCGCCTCCGGGCGCCAGCCAAATCTCGCCTACCCCATAGGCAGGGAGGTCGTCTTGGGCGACGTTGGTCTCAGCGGACACGCTCAGGCGGTCCGGCGCAAAGTTCGCACCAAACCGCGCGCTGCCACAGTCGACGTCGGCGCCAGCGACCGTGGAAACCTCCGCAACGCAATGACGGGCCGTGAGCACGAGGTTGGGCGCGAGCAGCGTCCCGGTGCAATACGACTCCAGGGGTGTCCCCTCCGCCAGCGACACGACCCCTGTGCTGCTTGTGTCGAGCGACCCGTTCAGAATGGGCTTTTGCTGCCGAGCCAGCCCCGCGGGCTCTTGCGTGCAGCCTGCCACGCCGCCGCCGTTCAGCGCGAGGGCCAGCCAGAGCGCCACTCCGGCACGCTTTTCTGGGCTTGCGGAGAGCAGCACGCGACTCAGCCTACGGGCCTTTGGTGGGGCCAGCAACCTGGGAGTAGGCTGAACCCGCACCATGCCCATCGAACCCCACTGGGGTGGCGCTGCCATCGACCTTACGACGCCGGATCTGCCGGCGCTCAAGCTGTCGTTCTTGGTCGGGCACCTACCCCAGAGCGGCAAGTTGCTTGAGCTCGGTTCCGGTGAAGGCAAGGTACTCCGCACGCTTGCGCGTGAGCGCCCACGGCTCACGCTGCTGGGCTGCGACGTGCGCGACGTTCCGCCGAGCGACCAGAGCTTCGAGTTTCGACGGATCGATGCCGGCTTACCAGCCGCCGACGCCGAGCTGGATATCGTGACCTTCGCCGACGTGCTCGAACACGTGAGGGAGCCCGAGCAGACGTTGGACGAGATAGTACGGGTGCTCAGGCCCGGCGGGCTGCTAGTTGGCTTTGTCCCCGTCGAGGGCGAGCCGCTCTCGGCCTACGCGTTCTATCGCAAGCTGCTCGGTCCTGACCTGTACTTGCACACCAAGGAGCACCGTCAGTCCTTTCGTCGGCGGCAAGTGCAGGCATGGCTCAACGAACGCTTTCAGGTGTTCGACCAGCGCTATGCCTACCACTTGCTGGGTCAGAGCATGGACGCCTCCTTCTTCGCTGCGGCCCAGCTACCGCGGCTCGCGCGCTTCTGGTGGACAGAGAATCGCTACTACAACCCGGAGCGCCGCAAGCTCGGTCTCGGGCCTCGCGTTCTGAACGAGCTTCTCAGGCTCGGTAATCGCCTGGCTTTCGCAGAGTCGAGCCTGCTCGCGCGCGTGCCCTGGCTGTCAGCCGGGCTGCTCTTCGCGGCGCGACGGCGTTGAGTTGTTGGCCACCCGCCGCTCGTGATACTGCCGCATGATGTCCGTCGAGGGTTTTGAAGCTCGTAGCGTGGTTGTCACGGGCGGCGCTGGGTTCATCGGCAGTCACGTGGTGGACGCCCTGCTCAA
>JANNWK010000663.1:0-3472 GCA_031408355.1 Myxococcales bacterium | reverse complement strand
GGCTCGGGGGGCGGAGGCGGAGGCGGCGGAGGTGGGGGGTCGGCCGTGTCGATGTCGATCTGTAGACGTAGGCTGCTGCGGACGAAGCTCGCAACGCCGTCGGCGAACCCGGCAAGGTCGTAGAGGTTGGTCGACGCTTTTGCGGCGCCCGCGCCGTGGAGCAGCACCGCAACGAGCAGCCCAAGCGCGATGCCGAACCGCGCTTGGCGCTCACCGAGTTCGAGAACCGCAGCGAGGGGATCCCCAGCGGCGCGGGGCGGGAGCGAAGGGAGCGCGGACTGAACCATGCGGTGGACTCTCGCGGCTACTTCTTGGGCTCAAGTGTGGGCGCTGGCAACCCCTCCGCGCTCGGTGTCACAGCAAAGGCGATCTTCGCGATGCCCGAACGCCGCAGTAGATCGAGCACGTGGATCACGCGCCCGTGTTCGACCTTCTTGTCCGCACGGATGACGGCGCGTAGATCCTTGTTCTTGGCCTTGGCTCGCTGGGCAAGCGGGGTGAGTGCCTCGTCGTCAGCGACCGCTTCTGAGTCCACCCGTGTCTTGCCATCGGCGCTGAGCTCGACGGCGAACACTGTTTGCAGGGCCTCGCCGCTGGCAGACTTCGGAAGGTCCATCGGCATGCCTTGCGACACGATGATGCGCGCGGTCACCATAAAGATGATCAAGAGCACCAGCGTGACGTCCACCAGGGGAGTCACGTTGATGCCCGCGATCAGCCCGTCGTCGTCGTCGCTTGAGCCACCGGACATGGGCTACTCGTCCTCGTCGTCACGCGCCGAGGTGGAGCTCTTCTTGCCCGAACTGGCTGTCGCCAACGGGGCTTCACCGGCAAGGTGCGCGAGCAGCACGTTGCTCAGCGCCTCGGTATTGCCCAGTACGGAGCGCGTATGCCGCTGGTAGAAGTTGTAGGCCGCGACGGCCGGAATCGCCACCGCGAGGCCCACGGCCGTGGCAACCAGCGCTTCAGCGATGGCCGCCATCACTTCCTGGGGAGCCGCGACGGAGGCGGCAGCGTTGGCGGCCGATTGCGTGGCCGTCATCCCCTGCTTGCCGAGCGCTTCGAAGGCCTGGACGATGCCGATGACGGTGCCGAAAAGGCCAATGAACGGGGCGTTGTTGCCGAGCGTGCCGAGGAAGGCGAGCCTTCGCTCGAGCTTCATCTTCTGGAGCGCGGCGGCGCCCCGCATGGCCTTCTCCGCGGCCTTGGCGCCCCGATCAGCCTCGCGCAGCCCCGCAACGACGACGGCGGCCTCGGCACTCGGTGACTTCTCAAGCAAGCTGAGGGCGCCCTCAGCGTCGCTTGCCCGAAGTCGGTCTCGCAGCGATTGGGCCAGCGCTGGAATGTCGTCGCGCAGAGAGAAGTAGAACCAGCCACGCTCCAGCATGATGGTGACCGAGGCGACGCTGAGGCCGATCATCAGCCACATCACCCAGACCGCTCCGAAGTTCGTCATTAGGTGCTGGAGCCACTCAACGAGATTCATGGGCGCTAATCCTTCACGAAGACTTGTGGACGCTAGGTCCCTGGGAGGAGCCTGGAGCCAGGGTTGCACCTAGCTGCGGGCGATCGATGGCGGGGGAGGGCGCTCTTCGCCTTTGACGAGTCCTAAGACCGCGCCCCGGCAATGAAAAGCCGCCGCGGTGCTAGCACATTCCCGAAAGCGCAGCCTCCGCGCCCCCAGAGGGGAAAGCGGGCCAGGTGGCCGGTCTATAGCTCGTGGGGCATCAGGTCGTACGGCGAGCGGAAATATTGTTGGGGCGAATAGCCGCCGAGGCAGGACACCCGCCGGGTGTACACGTCCGCATACAGGTCCGCCTGCAGGCCGAAGCTGCTCATCTCGCTTTGCTCCTTGAGCAGGGAGCCCCAGTAGGGGTGGAAGCGCCCGGAAACGCGTTCCGAGAGGAGGTCGTGCTCCGCGCCAATATCGCGGAGTTCAGCGCGCACGCGCTCGAGCGCGCGCTTCACGCGCAGGCGCTCGCCGTCGTCTCCGGAGCCCGACGCGGTCGTCGTGCGCGAAAGTTCCTTGTAGCGCGCCTGCAGGAAGCGCAGCTCGTCCTCGAAACGGTCGCGGGCTTCTTCGAGCACTCGCTGACGGCTGATGTCCTCGTGACAGGCTTCGTGCGCCGAGATCTCCTGATCCATCTCCTGAATGATCATCATGGTTTGCCAGGACGATTCCTTCTTCGAGCGCAGCATGTCGCCGTAGATGTGATCGCCGACGTAAAGCACGCTCGAGCCGGTCATCCCGAGCAAGCGTTCGAACTCGGCGAGATTTCCGCCTTCGTAGACCTTGCCGCGCTCCAGCGTGCCTCGCAGGTTGCGGAGCACGTCGCCGTCACGCTCCATCAATGGGCGACCCTCCTGGAACCAGCGCGGCTTTTGTGCTGCGCACACCACGATCTCGAAGAAGTGGCGCCAGCTCGGGTACTCCGGCATCGCGTCACCCAGGAGGTGGGTCATCATTGTGTCGGTGTAGCTGAAGGGCGAGTTGGTCAGGACAAACAGGCGCTTCCCGGCCGATCGAAGCTTGTGGAGCGTGCGCGCCAGTTCCTTGTCGCGGTCGATGTAGCGCGTTAGGTCGGAGGTCACGGCCCGGTACACGGAGCCGTCGGCGTGCGCTTCGTCAATCGAAGCGCGCACGTCGTTGAACAGCAGATCGTAATCGATTTTCTCGCCGCGACGCTCGAGTTCATCCACTACCGCCGCGTACGACGTTACCTCGCTCAGCGCGAACAGCGTGTCGATCCAATGGTAACGTGAGGTGTGTGGGCGGATCCGCTTGTGGTGGTAAAGTTCGGTGATCTCTTGGCGCGAGAGCCGCCGGAGGCCGTGGTAGCCGCGGTGGACGACCTTGTATCGGTCCATCTTGAGGATGTGGCCGTAGCGCTTGTCGACGAGCAAGCCGCGGATTGGGAAGCGAGTATCGCAGCTCAGATGCCTCAGGTAGGCCGGGTAGCCGCGCTTGACGAGGCGTTCGAGCGTGAGTTCCACGCTGAGCGCGTCCATCTCTTGCTGGCGGTAGATCGCCAACGTGTAGTCCATGTCGAACCCCACCCAGTCGATTCCGCCGAGCTTGAGGTCGCGGTTGACGAACACGCGATCCGCGCGCGCAATGCCTCGTCCTCCGCTCGAAATGGGACCGCCGCCCGGAAGGGGCAGCAGCAGCTGGCGGGGATCGACGAGTGCGCCGACTGTCACTGGGTTACCGACAGGCCGATCGCGTTGACTCAGCCGATCTTCAATGTCCGCTCCGCGCGAGCGCCTGTCAAATTGCGCGTGCTTTTCGGCGGCGGGAGCGGCCTGAGGGCGCTCGGCCGGGGGGTCGCCGTCGCGGTAGTTAGCCCTGGCTCTCCTCTGCCAGTAGCCCGCTCGGGGAGCGCAAGCGAACGCCATGCCCCCGCTCATGATGAGCCAGACCCGGGCGGGGGCAGCTCGGGACGAACCCCCCCGACGCGCGGACGGCGCGCAT
>JANNWK010000662.1:0-9643 GCA_031408355.1 Myxococcales bacterium | reverse complement strand
CGCGACGGGCGCCGCTGGCAACGGCCAGTGTGGCTTGCTCAATCCCTGAGCGCGAAAGGCCCTGCCAAACGCGTGGATAGTCAGCGTTTGGCCTGGCTAAGCTGAAACGGCGTGGTGCGAGCTAAGGTTCGCATCGCGCCGTTTCCTTTTGCGGCGCGGAGACCGGCCGGATACGCTGCGCTGCCGTGCTTCCTCCTCCTTTTCGCGTCGCGCTACAGGCGGCCTTGCTGCTCGCCCTGAGCTGCTCTTCGGAGGAGCCTTCGCTTGAACGGCGCGGTGGCCCGAGTCCCGTCGGCCCGGTTCAGGACCCGCCGCTCCCCGGCGCCGGAGGCGAGTCGGGAGCGGGCGGTGCTGGCGCGGCTGAAACGCCCATCACCTTCTGCGACGCACTCGTGGTGGTGCGGGACAAGTGTCAACGCTGCCACGGCGATCCGCTTCAAAACGGCGCGCCCGTGCCGTTTCTGACCTACGAGGATACGCAGGGGAGCTACTACGACGACGCCACCCGGAAGTGGTGGCAGGCGATGGAGATGTCGGTCGCTACCAACTTCATGCCGTTCACCGGCTTCAACGATCCGCCGACGAGCTTGATGCCTCCCGTTGTGCCGCTCACGGCCGAGGAGAGGGCGACCCTCCTGGGCTGGCTCACGCAGGGCGCCCTGCCTGAAGGTGGGACGGATTGTGCGGCGACCCCGTGAGCTCACCGCGTGATTGTTTAGTCATTTCAGTCGAGTAGCGCCCCTGACAGCCTACGTCCGCCCCGGCGTTGACAACTGAACAGTCGAGCAGTACTAATGCCTGCAAGCGACGTCGAGGAGACGCGACGAAGATCAACGGGAGCCCTCGGGCTCTTACGCAGGAGCTGCACATGGATGACAAGCCGAAGACCAAAGCGCTCGAGCTAGCAATTGCCAGCGTTCAGAAGGAGTTCGGGGAGGGCGCCATCATGCGCCTCAAGGACGGGGAGAAGATCCACGGGGACGTGCCGGTCATCCCCACGGGCTCCCTCGGCCTGGACATCGCGCTTGGCATTGGTGGCTACCCGCGTGGGCGCATCGTCGAGATTTATGGTCCTGAATCCAGCGGCAAAACGACGCTGACGCTTCACGCCATTGCCAATGTGCAGCGCCAGGGGGGCGTGGCGGCTTTCATCGACGCCGAGCACGCCCTGGATGTGGGATACGCCCGCAAGCTGGGCGTGAAAACGGACGAGCTGCTCATCAGCCAGCCGGATTACGGCGAGCAGGCGCTCGAGATCGCCGACATGCTGGTGCGCTCGGGCGCTGTGGATCTGGTGGTCATCGATTCGGTGGCGGCGCTCGTGCCCAAGGCGGAGATCGAAGGCGACATGGGAGACTCGCACGTCGGCCTGCAGGCGCGGTTGATGAGCCAGGCCCTGCGCAAGGTGACCGGTTCGGTGAACCGCTCGCAGTGCATGATCTTCTTTACCAACCAGATCCGCATGAAAATCGGCGTAATGTTCGGTAGCCCGGAGACCACTTCCGGCGGTAACGCGCTCAAGTTCTACGCCTCCGTACGGCTGGATGTGCGTCGCATCGGTGCCATCAAGGAGGCCGGTGCGCCGGGCAAGGATCTGGTCGTGGTCGGCAACCGCACGCGAGTGAAGGTCGTGAAGAACAAGATGGCGGCTCCCTTCCGCGAGGTGGAGTTCGACATCCTGTACGGTCAGGGCATCAGCCGTTCGGGCGAGGTGGTGGACATGGCCTCCGACGCCAACATCATTCAGAAGAGCGGGGCGTGGTTCTCGGTGGATGGGGAGCGCATCGGGCAGGGACGAGACAACGCCCGCAATTACCTGGAGCAGCACCCCGCGCTCATGGAGACGATCGTGGCCAAGGTGATGTTGCAGAGCGGGCTGCAAGGTCCGGCGGTGGAGCCGGGCAAGGCAGGCACCAAAGCCGTTTCGGCGCCGCCGGAAGGGGCAGGCAAGCCGGGAAAAGCTGATGCCGGCGCGGGGCCGGCAACAGTCGACCCGAAGGCGGCTCAAAACGGCGGTGCCAAGCGGCCTCCCAACGGCGCCCGGCCTTAGCTGAGCGACTGAAGCTCGCAGATCCCAGGTAGCGGTCGGTGTCGTCCATTGCAGCTGGCCGGCGCCGACCGCCCTTTTTTGTGATGGAGTGTGAGGATGGGTGGGTCAAGGTTGGGGCAACCCGCGGGCCGGTTTAGGCCACTTCTGGCGGCAGCTGGGGGGCCGGGAAGTGGGAACTGCTTCGCAGTCGCGGACTTACCAATCCTTCGTCCATTGGACGCACGGGTTTAGGTTAACTATTGGAAAATAAACAGAAAGTGGTCTTTCCTTGACTAGCCCCAGGGCGACCCCTAGGGAGATCAGACAGGTCTGTTTTCCCATGCCCGTGCAGCTTCGTTTCCCCTGGCTTCCGCCGCCCGTTGGGCGAGTGGGTCGCGCGCGCGCAGGAGTTTCGGTGCCCCGCATGGGAACGGCGGCCGTGCGCATCCCTGCGCAGTCCACGGAGCTGCCCTTCGTGCGCGTCAGCAAGGGTCCTCAGATCTTCATTCACGAGGGGGCTCGTCAGGCGCTGGAGCGGCGCCTGGAGTTGGCCTCCGGGGGGCCAGTTCAGCTTGGGGTTACGGACAACCGGCGACGTATGGTCACCCAGACTCGTTCCCGGGGTCGTCTGCGCGTGCGGGTGCACATGATGTTCCTCGGGGCGACCGAGCGGGTCAAGAATGCCCTGGTCAGCTACATCGTCCACGCGGATCGCGACGCCTCGCAGGTGGTGGGTGAGTTTATCGACCAGAACCTGCACAGCATTCGGGCGTCGCGCCCGGCCCGGGGGCAGCTGCGCAGTGCGGGGCAGGTTCACGATTTGGACGCGCTGGCTCACGAGGTGAACCTCCGCTACTTCAGCGGCGCGGTGAGTGACGTGCTTATCACATGGGGTCGCAACACCAAGCCGCGCGAAAGCAAGCGGACGAGCATCAAGCTGGGTAGCTACAGCGCGGTGGAGCGGCTCATTCGCATTCACCCGGTGCTCGACCAGCGCTGGGTGCCTCGCTATTTCGTCGCGTACATCGTGTACCACGAGCTCTTGCACCATCTGGTTCCCGAGGTGCGGATCGCTGGCCGCAGCTTGCTGCACCCGCCCGAGTTTCAGCGCAGGGAGCGCGAGTTCCTGAAGCTCTCACGCGCCTTGACCTGGGAGCAGAAGAACATCGATAGGCTGCTGCGGGCACGCTGAGCGCAGGGGCCGGCGAAGTGGGCGCGATCCCCACGCCGTGGCCGGAAAAGCCGGGTTTCTACAGTTCGACGGCGACGCCGAGCAGCCAGCTGCTACTGCCGATGTCCATGACCTTGGCGGAGCCGAAGCCGTCGAGTTGCGGCCGGTACCACTCGGCGAACACATAGGAGTTGTTGATGCCGGTGGTGGCGTCGGCGAAGGCGGCGTCTTCCGTGTCGAGCACGTCGAGCAGGAACATTCCGCCGAGCGCCCAGGTGAGCCCATAGGAGGCGCCGCGGCCCCGAACGCCGTTGGCTGCGGCGCTCTTGTCGCCATCCGATGACCACCAAAGACCATAGCCGAAACCAAGCTTGGCGTAGGGTACGAGCGGAATACCGAAATCTTTGGCCAGCACGTCGGCGCGTAGCACCGCGACCAGATGAATAGGCAGGAGCCAGAGCGTGGTGGCGTCTTCCGAGGGAGCGCCTGTGGCCGTGAAGCGCGCATTGCCGCTGAAGCGAGTGAGCCCAAAACCAACGCCAGGGCCGAGACTGCCCAAGTGCGGAACGCGGAAGAGTTGCCAGTCAAGCTCCGCGCCGAACAGGAAGCGGGCGTCGGTTCCAAAGGCGTCCTTGAACGGGCCGCTGCCGAGCGAGCTGTCGACCTCGGGCAGGTAGCGGCCGAAGCGCAGCTCGAAGGCCGCGTCCTGCTCGGATTCCGTGTAGCCCGAGCGCTCCAGGCCGCCGTAGGCGCCGAACTCGTCGACGCCCTGCGCGCGCGCCTGAGCCGCCGTGACGAGCAGGCCTAGACCGAGCAAGACGGCCGAGCCGAGCGGGCCGAAGCGTGGGCTCGATTTCATGGCCGCCTCCTTAGCCACGCCGCAGCTCCCAGCGCGAGTGCCCAGCCCACCGCCAGCGCGTTTCCACGCCGAGCCGGCGGCGAAAATCCGCAGAATCCGCCGCCAGCCTGCCCGCCCGCTTGCCGGTAGGCCTCGAAGAAACCGGTGACGTCGGCAGGTGTGCCACAGACTAACTCCGACAGCGCACCCACGTTGCCGAACTTGTCCTTGGACGCCAAAGCCACCGTGTAGCCTTGGCCGTTGACGAGTCCCTCAGCACGAATGCTGGGAGCGAGCTGCTCGCTCTGCCCGCAGTCCTTGAGGCCATCAGGAGCACGTTCGCCCGGAACGAGCGAGGACGAGCTGCAGCTGCCGGAACCGACCGCGCTCGTGCCCGCAGCGCCCGCCGGGTCGACCGCGGAGGGCTCGCAATAGGCGACGTAGCCGTCGCCGTCCGTGGTGCCCGCGCCTTCGAAGGAGACTACCAGGGCGGCCTCGCCCGGTCCGGCCCTGAGGTCCGTGGGAGGGGCAGGAGCCGCCAGATCGTATTCGAGCGGCCAGCTGGCGAACCCAAGCTGCGTGCGGTCCGTCGACATGCTGACGAAATAGACGTTGATGGGCTGCGCCCCGGCGCTGGTGCTGGCCTGGTCGCAGACCTCCGCTTCGACGGCTACGCCATTCTCGACCGCCCCTCGCTTCACGATCGAGCGAACCGACACGACGTACGGTTGGGGCGTGCTGATCTTGGCTTCTTCGCTGAGCACCTTCCAGCACTCGGGCTCGGTCTTCTCGCGGCCCTCTTTGGTTTCGCAGCCTGTGCCCACCCAAATCTCGAGAATGCTCCCGGTGTCGGTCACCAAGATGGGGAAGGTGAGGTTGGCGTCGGCAATGCAGTCCTGGCGATTGAGCTCGTTGTACGGTCGATTGTCTCGACCCGTACTTGGCGCGAGCGTGACCATGGTACCGACGCTGACCGTCGCGAAAGCCTGGGTCGCCCAGAGCGCCGGCGTGAACAGAGCGGCTGCGGCGAGGAGGGAACGGAGGGAAGGCATGCCGACGGCGCTTTATGAGCACACGGCGTGCCACGCCGCAATCAGCCTGCGTGAGCGGCCAAAACGGCCCGTCTCCCCGGGGACTCGGAGGGCGCGCCTGACTCGGAACCGCCAGGATGGCGGCGTGGCGCGGGCTACTGACATTCTGTCAGAGCCGCACTTCGACGTGGTGCTGGCGGCGCAGGTTGTCGAGCCAGCCGCGTCGGGCCTGGCCCATCTTGTCCATGTAGACGCGCTCGCTGAGCTCGCGCTTGGCTGATTCGTAGTCGGGCAGGTTCGAGGGCTCACGCTCCAGCACCTTGAGCACGATGAAATCGCCACCGGAACGGAACGCCGGTGAGACTTGACCCGCCGCGAGGCTGAGCGAAGCGCGAGCGAGGTCAGGCGGGAGCTGCTCGGGCTTCCCCTGCGGCAGGGCGCCGCCGTTGGCGCGGCTGGCCGCGTCCTCCGAGAGAGCGCGGGCCAGTGCGCCGAAGTCTTCGCGCTGAGCGCGGGTAGCGGCCTGCTCCGCCAACCCACGAGCTTCGACCTGGCTGTGGTTGGCCCCGCGGATCACGATCCAGGCGAGCCGTAGCTTCAGCTGACCCCGCTCTTCCAGCTCAAGCTTGCGGTAGGCGGCCTGCAAGTCCTCGTCGGTGACGCGAATGCGTCCTTGCAGGCGCACGTTGAGCAACTTGGCCTCAAGCAGTTGGCGCCGGAGCTCCTCGCGGTACTTGGCCTCGCCCAAGCCCGCACGCTCTGCTTCGCTCAAGACCTGCTCGACCGTCAGCTTGTTCTGCGCGGCGACACGCTTCAGGGCCTCGTCCACCTCGACCGCGCTGATGGTGATCTTGGCCTGGCTTGCGGCCTTGTCCATCAACTCTTCGTCGACGATCTTCTGCAGGATGGCTTTGTAGACCTGGGAGATGGCGGCGTTGCGCTGGGCGCCGACCGGCACGGTCTGTTGCACCTGCAGCAGGAACGGCTCGGCGCGTCGTTTCAGATCGCTCAACAGGATGGCGCGCTCACCCACCGTGGCGACGATGCGTTCGACCACGGTGGCGTGCGCGACCGGGGCCAGTGCGAGGGTACCGAGCAGGAGTGTGGTGCGGAAAAGGCGCATGCCAGGGGGTCCGAGGTCCCGGCCTCATACCACTTTGGGCCTCGCCGCGCAGCGCGTTAGCGGCCCTTTCGCGCGTTTCTGGGGCGAACGCAGGCCGGTCTCCGGGCCGTCGAGCTCCGGGCCGCGCCAAGCAGGCCCGCGACCGCGCTCAGCGCTGCATGTCGGGGCGGCTGGCGGTGGTCACGAAGTAGTTTCGAGGCCAGTGCCGATAGTAGTCCGCCTTGAACACCGGACCGCCATCGTCGGGGTCCACTTCGTCGGTGAGCGTGCCGACGAGGCGCACGAGCGAGCCGCGACCGACGCTCTTCTCACCGAGGTCGTCGCCCGGCGCCAGTTTGAGCGAGGCGTGTACGACGGCGAACTCTCGCTCACCGACCGTGACGCGACAGGTTGCTTCGTCCAGTTCCTCGCACAGGTTGCGCTCTTCCAGCGTGCGCACGCTCAGCGCCACGTAGGCGGTACCCCCGGCCCCTTGCTTGCGACTGGACACGATGCCGAAGACGCTCACCTTCTGCTTTTTCCAGTCTGACTTGTCGCGCTCGGCCATGACCGGATCGAAGTCGCGCGCGCCTTCCGCGGCGTCGGCTTCGGCGTCGAGGGCGGAGTAGCTGCGGCTGAAGCCGTAGGGGCCGGCCGAGTGACAGCCAACCAGAAACAGGAGCGGCAGCTTCCAGGAGCGCATGACGCGGAACTATCACGGAGCCGAGAGCCGCGGAAGCCGCGTCCGCGCGGGGGCTACATTCGGTCCGGCGTCTGAATGCCCAAGAGCTCGAGCCCTTGCCCGAGCACGCGACCGGTCAGGTCCGACAGCGCCAGTCGCGAGCCGCGGATCTCTGCGGTTTCGGCCTGCAGCACGGGGCAAGCCACCCAGAAGGCGCTGAAGGCGCTGGCGAGCTCGTAGAGGTAGGAGCACAGCTTGTGGGGCTCAAGCGAGTGGGCGACCGCTTGGACGGCACCCTCAAAACCAATGAGTGACAGCGCGAGCGCACGTTCACGGTCATGCTGGATCCGAATGGCGGCGGGGTTCACGACCTCGCCTTCGGCTAGTTTGCGGAAGATTGAGCGGATGCGCACGTAGGCGTACTGGAGGTAGGGACCGGTGTTGCCTTCGGGGGCCAGCATCCGCTGCCAGTCGAATACGTAGTCCTTGATGCGGTCGCTCGACAGATCCGTGTACTTGATGGCGCCGAGCGAGATAGCTCGGGCCAGCTCGCGTTTCGCGTCGACCGAGAGCTCCACGCCTCGTTCCTCGATGGTGGCGAGAGCCCGCTCCTGCCCCTCGTCGAGCAGTTCGACCAGGCGTACCGTCTCGCCCGAGCGCGTCTTCATCATCTTGCGGTCCTCGCCCAAGATGGATCCGAAGCCGACGTGCTCCGTCTGAACCTCCGCGCCCACGTAGCCGGCGAGCCTGCCGACCGCAAACAGCATCGAGAAATGCTGGGCCTGCGGCGAACCCACCACGTACAGCAGTCGCGTGCCCCCGAGCTCCTTGGCGCGGTAGCGAAGCGCGGCGAGGTCGGTCGCTGCGTAGCCGAAGCCGCCGTCCTTCTTGCGCACAATGAACGGCAGCGGATCGCCTTCGCGGTTCTGAAAGCCCGCTGGAAAGACGCACAGTGCGCCGTCGCCTAGCTGCGCCACACCCCGCTCCTCGAGGTCCTTGGCGATCTCGGCTAGGTAAGGATTGTAGAAGCTCTCGCCTCGCGCGTCGCTCGGCTTCATGGTGATGGCGAGGCGGACGAACACCTTTTCGAAATGCTTCTTCGAGGCCTCTACCAGGCTGCCCCATAGCTGAAGCGTGGCCGTGTCACCAGCCTGCAGGGCCACGACGCGCTGGCGCGAGCGTTCTGCGAAAGTGGGCTCACTGTCGAACTTCGCGCGGGCGGCCTTGTAGAACGCGTCAAGTTGACCGACCGACAGCTCGGCAGCCTTTTCGGCCCCGCCGAGGTCGAGCAGGTGCTCGATCAACATGCCGAACGGCGTGCCCCAATCGCCGATGTGATTCTGGCGAACGAGCTTATGGCCTAGAAACTCAAGCACGCGCGCGAGGCAGTCCCCAATCACGCAGGGTCGAATGTGTCCGACGTGCATTTCCTTGGCGACGTTGGGTCCGACGTAGTCAATGACGACCGTGTCTGGCTTGGTAACGCAACCAACGCCGAGTCGTGGGTCACGGAGTGCCAAGGTCAGTAGCTCGCTCAGGTATTGGTTCTTCAGCGTCAAGTTGATGAACCCGGGCCCCGCGATCTCCACGGCGTCACACAGATCCGCGACCGACAGCGTAGCCACCAGGGCTTGCGCGACTTCGCGCGGCGGTCGCCCTAAGCGCTTGGCCAGACTCATCGCCAAGTTGGCCTGGAAATCGGCGCGATCCGAGCGGCGCACGAGCGGATCCAACTGGGCGTATTCTTCCCCAAAAGCGAGCTTGGCGGCTGCACGGAGACGCTGTTCAAGCTCGGCCAGCGGAGGTTTTTGGGCGACGGTCATGGGGAGGCGGGTTCTATAGCACCTTGAGCGCGGCGTTCTTTGGCTAGGCGCACCGCTCGCGTGACCAGCTCAAGCGCTAGCAGCAGTAACAAGGCCCAGCCCAGCTCGGGGGAAGCGTCCACTTGTGGGGCGCCAGCGGTTCGAGGGTTGCGCCAGTTCGCTGGAAGATCCGTCCGGGGCGTAGCTAGCACCTCGCCTTCGGGAAGCGTGATGCAGCGCACTTCCTGCTTGCCCGCCAGATTCACGGTGTAGCGACCGGTCACGTCGGGAGCCGCGATGCGCTGGCCTTCGGCCTCGCGCAGGGAGAGCACACCGCTCGGACCGGTGATTTGGAGCTTGCCGCTCGCGGGGAACCACCAATCGGTGCCGGCTTCACTGGACTGTGGTCCGCGTCGGCGTAGCGCCTCGTCAACCATGTGCTCAAGCAGCGCCAGAAATCCTGGTCGAAGTGGCAGATCGCTGGTCTCGACCGATATGGGCAGGCCGACGCTGAACAGCAGGCCCCGCCCCCGCTCTTGGCGGGCGATCATGACCTTGCCGTCGTTCCAGCGCCCGACGACCTCGGCGCCGGGCAAAAGGGCGGTGTCCAGGCGGGCTCGCCCCCGCGCTCCCAGATCCACGAGGCTGTGTGCTTCAATGCCCAGCCAGCCCAACGATGCCGCATCGGCTCCACCGGTCTGTGCTGAAGCCTCCCAGTCGACCGCACCTCGCACGAAGGGCTCGAGCGTGGCGCCGAGCTGGGTGTTCTTCGCCCGCGGGCCCAAGAACAGCGCGGCGACGGCGCCGCCTTCGAGCCAGCTGTCGAGCGCGCTGCGAGTCTCGGGAGTGAGCCCTGTCGTGTCGTCAATGAAGAGGGCTGCGACGCCGGCGAGTTCACTCGGCTCGCGCGGCAGATCTGGCATGGGTCTGACGGGCGCTCCTAGGGCGAGTGAGCGGAGGGCCTGCTCGAGCAGCGGCGGCCCTCCGG
>JANNWK010000661.1:0-5058 GCA_031408355.1 Myxococcales bacterium | reverse complement strand
TTCGTCGGCCACGCGAAGGGTTGGGGTCAGGCTTCCCGGAGGAGACGCAGACCACCTGACCGAACCGCTCTCTCGCTCGATCAACAACTCGGCGAGTGGCCGCATGTCGATCCTGGGCAGCGGCCGCCTCGTTCGATACTGCACCCACGTCTCGTACCTGTCGACGAACTGGTAACGGCGACCATGGACGACGAGCAGTCGAAAGCAACCGGTCGCGTTGTGCAGGGCCATCGGATGCACGCTGTCGAACGACATGCCTGCAAAGCGGTGACCGCTGCGACCGGCCACATTGTCGGGGATCGTCACGATGGCTAGGTCGAACTCCCGCCGGCAGCACTCGGCTCAGCCCTGCGGATCGAAATCGCCTGGAGCGCGCGATCCTTCAAATCACGGACGGCTACGCGAACGGCACGCGTTTCGGCATCGCGCGAGATGCCGACGGCCTGCTCTCGGCCGGCAGCGCCGGCGTGCAGCTCACCTGGATGGACGCCAAAGTCGGCGACTGGGTGGTCACCCCGCGCATCGGCAAGCCGGTGGAGATCCAGGCGTTATGGATCCACGCGCTCGAGTGCGCCGCCCGGCTCGAACCCAGGTTCCAGCTGCTGGCGCAGGAAGCACGCGCGTCTTTCGTCACGAAGTTCTGGAACGCTCAGCGCGGGATGCTCTTCGACGTGGTCGATGCCGCGCACGTGCCGGGCGCCTGCGACGACGCCTGCAGACCCAACCAGATCTTCGCCGCGGGTGGCTTGCCCGTCAGTCTGCTCTCGACCGAACAGAGTCGACGTGTGGTGGACGCCGTCGAGCGCGAGCTGTGGACGCCGCTAGGACTGCGTTCGCTCGAGACCGGTCACCCCGACTACGTGGGCCGCTACGCGGGCGGCGTTCGAGCGCGCGACGCCGCCTACCACCAGGGCACCGTCTGGCCCTGGTTGATGGGCCCCTTCGTCGAGGCCTGGGTCAAGGTGCGGGGCAACACCCCAGCCGCCAAGCTCAGCGCGCGGAACCGCTTCATTGCGCCGCTGCGGGACCACTTGCAGCGCGCAGGGCTCGGCCACGTGAGCGAAATCGCCGACGGGGACGCGCCGCACACCCCGCGCGGTTGCCCCTTCCAGGCCTGGTCCCTGGCCGAGCTCATCCGCCTGGAACGAAGCGTCCTCGGCGACTAGCACGCGGCCGCCCGCCGCTTTACCTTCGTAGCCGTGACCTTGACCTCCTCCGCCCCGATAGCCCTGGGCGACCGTCGCCTCTACCCGGATCTGCTAGCACGCTCCTACCTGGCCTACGCCGCCATCGCGCCCGTCTCGACGCGGGTCAAGCAGGCGGTCGACGAGGTGCTCGCCAGCTACGCGAGCCTCGGCAACGTCGCGTTCATGGACTGGCTCGAGCAACGCGAGCGCCTGCGCAGAAAGCTCGCCGGGCTGGTCGGCGCGGACGCAAGCGACATCGCGTTGACCGCCGGCACCACGCGCGGCGCGAGCGATCTCGCGCTGTGCATGCCTTGGGCGCCCGGCGAGTGCGTCGTGCTGTTCGAGGGCGAGTTCCCGGCAAATGTGGGGCCGTGGCTGCGCGCCGCCGAGCTCTTCCAGCTCAGCGTGAAATACGTGCCCATGGGCCAGGCGGTCGAAGACGAGGACTCGTTCCTCGCACCGCTTGAGCGATTCCTGGTGCAGGGAGCGCGGCTTGTGGCCGTGAGCGCCGTGCAGTTTCAGACCGGTCTGCGCATGCCGCTCGGTCGCATCGGAGAGCTGTGCGCGCGCTATGGAGCGGAGCTGTGCGTCGACGCCATCCAGGCGTGCGGCGTCGTGCCGCTCGACGTGAAGGCGTTGGGCGTGGACTACCTGATCACGGGCGCTCACAAGTGGCTGCTCGGCATCGAGGGTGCTGGCTTCATGTACGCGCGAGCCGACAGGGCACGCGCGCTCGTGCCGCGCACCGCCGGCTGGCTGAGCTACGAGGACGGCGCAACCTTCCTTTCCCGAGGCCCGGGCGAGCTCCGCTACGACCGGCCACTCAAGCGCAGCATTCAGTTCGTGGAGGGGGGCTCGTCGAGCGCGGTCGGGTTTGCCGCCCTCGAGGCCGGACTGGAACCCATCCTTCAATTGTCGCCCGCCAGCATCTTCGAGCACGTGGCGCGCTACCTGGATGCCCTGGAGCCAGGCCTCGCTCGGCACGGACTCCGGAGTCGCCGGGCGCGCGAACCCGAGCGGCGCTCCGCCATCCTATCCGTAGAGCCGCCGCCCGAAATGACGGCGTATGAGCTGGTCTTGGCGCTGCGTGCGCGCGGTGTCTACGCCAGCATGCCGGACGGACTGGTGCGCTTCGCCCCCCACTTTCCGAACGCGCTGGCCGAGGTAGAAACCGTGCTCGCAGCCGTGGACGACGCCCTGGCTGAGCTGAGGCGGCGTTGAGGCCGCTGTGCTGTTGGCACTTGCCGCCGGCCGCCCGTTCGCGCATGAAGTGAGGGCTCGCAGCTTATCTGCCCGCGCAATCCATGACCCTCCTCGCGATTCTGGCGCTCGGCTTCATTCTGGGCATGCGGCACGCCACGGATTCAGATCACGTGCTGGCGATCACGACCATCGTGAGTCGCGAGCGCTCGCCGCGAGCGGCCCTGTGGGTCGGCGCGCTGTGGGGCTTGGGCCATAGCGCCACCATCCTGACCGTCGGCGGCGCGATCGTGCTGTTCGGGGTCGTGATTCCGCCGCGCGTCGGCCTCTCGATGGAGATGTCGGTGGCGGTGATGCTGGTCGTGCTCGGCGCCATGAACCTGAGCGGCGCGCTCCGCCGCATCAAGGAAGTCGCGCATCACCACCAAGCGGGCGACGTAGCCACCCGGCACCCCGAGTTCGCGCCACTTCGAGCCCCCGTGCCGCTCCGCCCGCTGGTGGTGGGCATTGTCCATGGGCTGGCAGGTTCCGCAGCCGTGGCGCTGCTCGTCTTGGCCACCATCAAGAGCGCGCCGCTAGCGCTCTTCTATCTGGCTGTGTTCGGCGCCGGCACCGTGGCCGGGATGATGCTGCTCACCCTGGCCATGTCGCTCCCCATAGCGGCACTCTCAACACGCTTCGCCCACGCCGACGCCCTGCTGGCGCGCGTCACCGGCGTCATCAGCATCGCGTTCGGTTTGTTCTTGGCCTACCGCATCGGCATCGTCGACGGCCTGCTGCTGGGCACGCCGAATTGGACCCCGCACTGAGCCGCCCTCAGTGCGAAGGCTGGCCCCTCGCGCCTAAGAGGGCACGCCTGACACCTTCGAGGTGCAGGCTTGCTTGCAGTTCGCTGTCGAAGCGGCCGATCACGCGGCCGCTTCGGTCGATCACGAACGTGACGCGCAGCGTGACTCCCATCAAATCGCGAACGAGCGACGTGGCACCATAGAGCCGCGCGAGCTCACGGCGCGGGTCGGAGACGAGCGGAAAGCCAATGGCGTGCTCCCTCGCGAAGCGGTCGTGCTGCTGGGCGTCATCCACGGAAACACCAATGACCTCCGCCCCCACCGTCTGAAGATCGACGTACATGTCGCGGAACCCGCAGCTCTCCTTGGTGCACACGGTCGTAAAATCCCGGGGGTAGAAGTAGAGCACCACCTCTCCCTGCTTGATGAGCTCGCTGAGAGCGAGCGCGCGATCCTGCCCCGCCTGGCGCGCTGCCACCTGGAAGTCGGGAGCCAGGTCACCCACTTTTAGCTTCATGTCAGCTACACTATGTTGCCACGGGCCCTGAATCGTAAGTGGCACCGGCCGTACCTGCAGCTGATTGAACGGAATCGCAACACGCCGCACCTGACACCCAAGGCCAGCCCGATGCCGCCTACCCAGCTAAAAGCGTTCCTGCTCACGGGCGCGCTCGTCGTCACCTTTGGGGCCTGCGGCGCGGCCGAGTCCACAAGCGATTCACCGGCGCCGTCCGCCACCTGCCCCAGGCTCGTCGAGGATTTCTCAGACACCGTGGCGGATCCGCCGGACGGAGCGGCCGAGTGCGCCAGCGGGGACTGCAACTACCAGACCCAGGAAGGCTGCCCCCAAGGCCAGGCCTGCCGCCCCCAGTTCAACGCGACCGAGCCGGTCGTCAACCCGGGCTGCGAGGCGGCCGGCGAAGTGGCGGTGGGCGAGGCCTGCGAAACCTCGGCGGACTGCGTCGCCGCTGCGTTCTGCGCCCACGATCGCGACGGCGTCGGCACCTGCCGCAAGCTATGCTGCGGCGCGGACTGGTCAGCGTGCGACGAGGGCGAGAGCTGTATCCGCAGCCTCGACGTGCGCGCGGGAGGCGAGGTCATCTCAGCGGGAGTCGATCTCTGCTTTCCGGTCGGCACCTGCGGCATCTTTGACCCCAAGGGCTGCGCCAACGATCCCGGGCGCGAGTGCAAGATCGTCGACCCCACCGGCGCCGTGGCTTGCGCGCCCATCTCCACGGCTCAACTCAACGACCCTTGCGGCCCGCCGGACGTGTGCGCCCAGGGCCTCAACTGCGTCGGCGGCTACTGCGTCAAGCTCTGCGCCTGGGAGGCCTGCGGCGTGCCAGCCTGCACGGCCAGCGAAGGCACCTGCGTCCACTTCGAGCGCGACCCAGCGGGCGTCGGCGAGTGCACGCTCGGCCGCTGAGCAGGCGAACAAACCCCGAAAAACCCAGCGCAGGGCCCCCCGCCCCCAGGCCTCGAAACGCCGTTGACCGCATCCGCTTTTCGTGGGAGATACGCGCTCCCTTCGGTACCCCCAAAGGGCCGGAATTCTCCGGGCCAGTAGCTCAATTGGTAGAGCAGCGGATTCTTAATCCGTTGGCTCCCGGTTCAAGTCCGGGCTGGCCCACCGACAAATACGGCGCCCCGACGAGAGTTAGGGCGCCGTTGCTGCTTGGGCGGCTAGCCGGATGGAGTCGGAAACCCCGCTTGGCTCTTTCTCACTTCGTAGTGGGTGCGAAGAGATTTCTGTTTAGGCGCAGGAGTTTAGGAGCCGGAGCCGATAGTTTCGGAAGCTCTTATACCCGTAAGCCCTTCTAATCACGAGCTTAGCCTTGCCGTTGAAGCCCTCGGTCCGGGCGTTGGTCAGGCGGCAGTAGAAG
>JANNWK010000660.1:0-12288 GCA_031408355.1 Myxococcales bacterium | reverse complement strand
GAGTTCAAGAGCTCGCCGCGCGTGAGCTCTGTCCCGATGCAAAGAACCGCTGCGGTCATCCTAGGGTGGATACGCGCATCGGAAGCCGATGTGCAGCGTTTTTTTTCTGACGCGCGCGCCCCCAGGGCGGAAGCCGCTGTGGCCTACACGTGCAACCGAGAGTCTTCGTCCCAGCCTTCGATCGGTGTCCCCATGGCGTTGGCAATTCCGGCCAGGATGCCGGTGTTGTTGCCCTGCCACTCTTGGTACTTCAGGTAGCGACCGGTCTTGAAGTAGCCGCCACACTTGCCGGCCATGAACGTCGGTAGATTGTGCGTACCGTGACCGCCGCCCGTGTTCATGTTGTTCATACACAGCACGGCACTTTGGTCGAGCAGCGTGCCACCCGTGGGGCCAGGGGTTTCCTTCAGCTTGCGGATGAACTCGGCGAACTCGGACACGAACCAGCGCTGCATCTGGTGGTGGACTTCGTCGATGACGTGCGAGTGTCCGTGGTGGTTGTTCTGGATCCCGAGGTAGTCGGAGCCCGTGTCGAGCGCAAACTCCGGCCCCAGCCAGGGCATGGCCAGGCCCGCAGCGTCACCGTCCGAGAGTAAAACGGTTGCGGCGCGCGTGGCCCCGCTGGCCAGCGCCAGCACGACCAGGTCGAACGTGGCGCGTGTCGCTAGGTGGAAGCTACTGACATCCTTGGGATCGAAACGGACCGCTGGCAGGGACTCGGGCGCGCCGTTGACTGCCGTGACGCCCCCGCCCGAGCCCAGGCGTTTCTCGAGCTCGCGAATCGAGTCGAGGTGGAAAGCAATGCGCTGCCGATCTGCGGTGCCCAGGATCTTGCCGTAGCCGTCGAGCTGCTTGTGGACGTAGTCGAGCACGCTGCCGCGATTTGCGCGCTGTCTAGCCAACACCGACGGATCGAGCGCACCCCCTTCAAAGAGGCGGTCGAAGACAGCGTACGGGTCTTGCTCGAGCGTAACGGATTGTCCGTCCTTGAAGATGTGGCCACGGTTGTCCTGTTTTTGAACCGCGAGGTTCAGCGTCTTGAACGGCGTGGCGTGGTCACGCGCGACGTGCTGATCCAACGTGTTGCCGTTGGTCACTTTGAACATTTCTGGCCCAGACTCGTGGCCGCCCTCGACCTTGGCGGCCAGACCCGCGAACAGGAAAAACAGCAGATCTTGCCGGTGTGGCTCGAGGGGCCCGCTGATCTTCAGATTGGCGAAGCTGAAGTTGGTCTCGGTGACGCCGGCGTTTTCGTTGAGCAGATAGTCCGCGTCCTTGTGCGCGTCGGGCCACCACTCGGTGGCTCGCACTCCGTTGGGCCAAGCGATGGTGACAACGTTGGTGGAGTCGTTCGGCGCGGCGCGTAAAATCTTATCGGCTTCGAGCACCGGCAGCAGCGCCAGACTCAGACCCGTGGCGCGAGCGAAGGTGCGGCGAGTGAAGCGTGCGGAACGGGTCATGGGAAGGTCCCTTCGGGCGGCGTAGAGGTGCGATAGAGGAACGAGGGAGTGGACGCGACGGACAGGAAGAGCGCGCGCAAGTCGTAGCCCGCGGCCGAGAAAGCTGCGTGCTCCGCATTGAGAGATGCCTGGTCGTCGTCGGTCTCTCGGCGCGTCAGGGCGTAGCGCAGCCATTGCTTGGCCGCGCACGAGCGCGCTTCGCCGCTGGTGGTGATCAGGTCCACCAGCTGTTTGGCGTCCTGAAAGGTCCACGCGGTGGCCGCGCCAGGGAGCGTTAGGGTGCCGGACGAGTCGACTGGCTCGCCGCCGTCCATGTCGCGGTACCTACCGGTGCCGTCGTAGTGCTCGAACGCGAAGCCGAGCGGGTCGAGGACAGCGTGACAGCCCCGGGCGCAGGCATTCTGGCTGTGTGCCTCGAAGCGCTTGCGGTTGGAGACGTTCTGCTGTTCCGCCCCCGGTGGCGGCACGTTGTCAGGGATCGGCGGGAGCTCCCCGCACAGCACCTGCTTGAAGACGATGTTGCCGCGCTTGACCGGGTGCGACTGTGCGCCATCCGCAAAGGTGCCGAGGAAGTTTACTTGCGTGAGCAGGCCAAAGCGCTGTGCCGGGTCGCCGCTGACCTTTTGCACGGAAGTGCCGGTGATGCCGTCGACGCCGTAGATGGGGGCGAGCGTCTCGTTGACGAAGTTGACCGGGGCAAGGAGCAGCGAATCGAGCCGTCCATCGCCTGAAAGCACGCTACGAACGAAGGCTTCCGTCTCGGCGCTTGCTGCAGCACGCAGCGCGCCGACGTCGCTCAGGGGCAGGTGGAACCACTGAGCAACGAAGTCGACCAGCGTGTCTTGGCTGCGTGGGTCGGCCAGCAGGCGACCGGCTTCGCGTGCCATGTCCTCGGGCGTGCTGAGCGTGCCTGCGTCCACCGCTGCGAACAGTGCGTCGTCCGGCATCGAGCGCCACATCAGATACGACAGGCGTGACGCTAGCTCATCGGAAGTGAGACGCTCGAGACCGGCAGCTCCGACCGTGTCGGGCGTCGAGCGCTCGCGCTGGTACAGGAACTGCGGCGCCTGCAATATGCCTTCGAGCAGCACCCGGACCGAATCCTGCACCGACAGCAGCCCGTCGGTTCGCGACGTCGTGGCGAGCGTTTTGAGGTCCAGCACCTCCTGCTCGGTGAGGGGGCGGCGGAATGCGCGACGCCCGAAGGAGCGAATGAAAGTGTCGAGGCAGATCGCTTCGTTCGCGCCCTCCGGTGTACAGCCCATCAGGTTGCTCAGGCCGGCGGTCAGTGCCTGCTTGGCGAGGGCTTCGGCGGAGGTCTGCAGCGCGCTGGCGTCCACCTCGGACACGGGACCAGCCTCGACGAAGCCATACCCGAGATTGCGACCGTCGTCGGGTAGCCCTGAGGCTGGCTGCTCCTTGAGGTGCAGCAAATCTCGAACGGTGCGCTCGTAGGCGGCGCGGGTCAGGCGTTGCAGGGGTCGTAGTCCGGCAGAGGCTCCCGCTGGCGCCGGTCCGGGGCCCGCACCTGACGAGCCGGCGTTCCCACCAACGCCCCCAGGCCCAAACCCGGGCCCGACGGTATTGGCTCCCCCCGGGCTCGAGATGTCCGCGGTGCAGCCGCCGGCGAGCCCCAGCAACAACCCCAAGCTCGCTCGGACAATCAAATTGCGCATAGTTCCTCGCTGCAGTCGCCGAAGCCGGACCGACCGAGCCGGCGCGTGCAGGCTCTCCTCCGAGTGATGGGACCCAGCGCCGAGACTGATCGCAAATTCTGGCGCTTCAGGTCACGACGCCGAGCGCGCGCCCAGAACCGCTGCGCTCACCCTAGGGTGGATACGCGCATCGGAAGCCGATGTGCAGTGCCTTTTCCTGGGTCGCGGCCACCGACCAAGACTTGAGCTCAGCCGCCGTTTCCGAGCGGAACGAGCCGCCGCGCGCCGAGTAGCTGCCGTCCAGCTCGCGCGTCCATTCAGCCACATTGCCGGCGAGGTCGAGGATGCCGTCGGGCGAGGCGCCGTCCGGGCGCGAGCCGGAAAGTTCGGGGCCCTTGGCCTGGCCGCAGGGTCCGTGCATGAGCCCGAACGCGGCCCTGCGGCAGACCAAACCGCTAGGACCCCAGGCGAAACGCCGCGCCTCCGTGCCGGCCGCCGCCAGCACCCACTCGGCAGCGGTCGGTAGCCTGCCCTTGGCCTGGCGGCAGAAGCCTTCGGCCTCGTGAGTGCTCACCTCGGTCACCGGCAATCCGGGCTCGCCGGCGCGCGCTGAGCAAGCGCCTTGTGCGACGCACGAGGCCCAACGCGCGAACGTGACCTCACTCACGTCGAGTCGAAAGGGAGCCACCAGCGCGCTCGGCAAGCGTTCACGCTCGCTAGCACCCTCCCAGTCGGCTGCCCCGAGCGCGAGCCTGCCGCCGGCCAGGCTGACGCTACCCGTGCGCGCCACGCACTGGCCTTGCTCTGAGCGCAGCTGAGTCGATGAGCAGGCGCTGGCTGGGCCCGCGCAAGCGCCTTCGGCCCAGCTCTGCCCGGCGCCGCAACAACGTTGTCCCGTCAGCTGCAGGCCCTCGGGACAACGCCCTGGCGGCAAGCGCTCCACCAGTGCCAGCCGCAGCACGACGAGCGCGCCCAGACCGAGGCCGGTCAAGCGGAGGCCTGCCCGGACCTGTGGACGCGCGAACCAACGACCCAAGCCGCTGCCGCTCATGGTTTCACGGGTTCTCGCCGGCCGAAGCGCTCACCAGCGCCGTGAGGCCGGCCTCGTCGATGACCTGGGCTCCGAACTTGCGCGCGGCGTCCAGCTTGGATTTTCCGACCTTCTCGCCGGCCACCAGGTACGTCGTGCCCTTCTTGACCTTGTCGTGCACTTCGCCGCCCGCGCCGCGGATCTCTTGGTGCACGTCCTCTCGTTTCTTGGACAGCACCCCGGTGACACAGAAGCTTTTGCCTAGCAGGGGTCCCGCGAGGCTCGAAGCGCTCACGGGCTGTTCGCGCGAAACACCGAGTGCGGCCAGCTTCTCCAACAGCTGGCGCGACTCCGGCGCCGTCAGGTAACTTGCCACGCTTTCGACCATCTTCGGACCGAAGCCCGAAATAGCGCCCACGTGTTCGCGGATTTCCGGTTCAGTCCAGCTCATCAACGTGTGCAGATCGCGAGCGACCTCGGCAAGTTGGCGGGCCGCGACCTGGCCGATGTGATCGATGCCGAGACCGGTGAGCAGTCGGTCGAGCGTGCGCTCGCGCGAGGCCTCCACGCCGGCGAGCACATTTTCTGCGCTCTTCTTGGCCATGCGCTCAAGTCCTTCCAGGCTGGCGAGGCGGAGCGTGTACAGGTCGGCCACGTCCTTCACGAGCTGACTATCGACGAGCTGCGCGATCAGAACGTCGCCCAGGTTGTCGATGTCCATGGCGAAGCGCCGCGAAAAGTGGAAGAGCGCAGCCTTCACACGATCCGGACAGCGGGTGTTCGGGCAGAATACGGCCACCTGCCCCGGCTCCTGCAATACCTGCGTGCCGCAACAGGGGCACTCGCTGGGCATCCTGAAAGGGGACAGCTCACCCGCGCGGGCAGCGACGTCGACAGACACTACCTGGGGGATGATTTCGCCAGCTTTCTCGATCAGAACTTGATCGCCGACTCGAATCCCGAGCGCTTCGACGATACCCTGGTTGTGCAGCGAGGCTCGACCCACGACACTGCCGGCCAGCTGCACCGGCTCAAGCAGAGCCACGGGCGTTAGCGTGCCGGTACGGCCCACCTGGACGCTGATGCTGAGCACCTTCGTCCTTGCCCGTTCCGCTCCGAATTTGTAGGCAATCGCCCAGCGCGGGAACTTGGCGGTGGCGCCCAGGATGGCTTGTTCGCTGAACGCATTGACCTTCACCACCGCGCCGTCGGTCTCAAAAGGGAAATCGGCGCGGGCCTGGTCGATCTGCTGGATGGCGGCCCACACCTCCTCAAGAGAATGGCAGACGCGATGCAGTCGGTGCGTTGGCAGACCGAGCTTGTCGAGCGCGTCGAGCGCGCCAGCATGCGTCGTCGACAGCTCGCTGCCCTCCACGACCTGCCACGCCAAGACTCGCAGCGGCCGCTCGGCGACCGCCCGAGGATCGAGCATGCGCAGACTGCCGGAGGCGGCGTTGCGTGGGTTGGTGAAGGGCGCGTCGCCAGCCGCTATCCGGGCCGCGTTGATCCGCTCGAGGTCACGGCGATAGATCACGACCTCACCCCGAAGCGTGAGGTTTTCGGCGTGCGGAATGCTGAGTGGCAGGGAGCGTATGGTGCGAAGGTTCTGGCTGATTTCTTCGCCGCTTTGTCCGTCGCCTCGGGTTGAGCCCTGGACGAGCTTGCCTCCCCGGTAGAGGACCTCGATGCTGGCTCCGTCGAGTTTGGG
Source organism: Myxococcales bacterium (assembly GCA_031408355.1). Classification (GTDB taxonomy): domain Bacteria; phylum Myxococcota_A; class Polyangia; order Polyangiales; family Polyangiaceae; genus PMG-095. Next base: position 6,435 of record JANNWK010000660.1, on the reverse strand, counting down.
CTCGACGCAGAATGCCGGCTCGGCCGCCGCCGGCAAACCCTGGCGAACGCGGCGCATGAAATCCGTGAGCTCGTCCTTGCTGTAGGTGTTGTCGAGCGACATCATCGGCGTCACGTGGGGCACCGTTTGCAGAGCCCCGCGCGGCGCGGCGCCGACCCGCTGAGAAGGGGACTCGGGCGTGACCACCTCGGGGTGCCGGTCTTCCAGGGCCCTGAGCTCGGCGTACAGCTGGTCGTACTTCAGATCCGTGACTTGGGGGTCGTCCAGCACGTAGTAGCGGTGGTCGTGGGCGCGGATCTCCAGGGCCAATTTGCGGTGTCGCTCAAACTCGGCGCTGGCCATCGGGGCCCAGGATAGCCGAAGTCTGGTTCGACATTGTGTAGAGGGCGGCTCGGGCTATTGTCCGGCCGCCCATGTCCGAGTCGAGCCGCGAAGCCAGCCCCGAAGCCGAGTCCGAGCCGGACCCGAGCGATCGCGTCCCGAGCGAAGCCGGCGACTCTGCTCAACCGTCGAACGGCGCGTCGCGGAGCCCGCCGGACGGCGGCTCACTGCTCCTTTGGCGACTCGGTGGCGTCCTTCGCACGATCCGCCCGCACCAGTGGGTGAAGAACGTCTTCGTGCTGGCGCCGGTGGTGTTCGCCAAAGAGATCTTCGACCGGCTCCTGCTGGAGCGCGCCACTGCAGCGTTCCTCGTCTTCTGTTTGCTGGCCGGCGCCGTCTACACGATGAACGATCTGGCCGACGTGGAGGCGGATCGCCAGCATCCGGTCAAGCGCAGCCGGCCGATAGCGTCGGGTCGAGTCCCGGTTTCTGTGGCGCGCGTGATGGCTTTCGTGCTCGTGCTGAGCGCGCTGGCCTGGGCAGGCAGCCTGAGGCCGGCCTTCGCGCTGGTGGCGGCCGTCTATTTTGCGCAGAACGTGGCGTACAGCTTCAAGCTCAAGCACATCGCCTACCTGGACGTGTCCTTCATTGCGGCTGGGTTCGTGCTGCGCGTGATGGGCGGCGGCTTCGCGACGCGCACGCCCGTCTCTAACTATTTGCTCGCCTGCACGGCGCTCTTGGCGCTGTTTTTGGGCTTCGGCAAGCGGCGCCACGAGCTGGCTGCGGCCGCGGGAAAAGCGGCCCTGCAACGCCAAGCGCTCGAGCAGTACAGTAAACGCGGCCTCGATCTCGCGCTGGGCGCTACCGGCATCGCGACCGTGGTCACGTACCTGGTTTACACGCTCGATCCGCACACGCAGGCCTTCTTTCGAACCGAGAATCTCTGGGTCAGCTCCGTCTTCGTGCTGCTCGGCGTCGGCCGTTTTCTTCAGCTCGTGAGCAGCCGCCCGAAGTCCGAAAGTCCGACTCAAGAGATGCTGCGCGACGGTCCCTTCGTCGCCATCGTCTTGCTCTGGGTCGTGCTGGTGATGTGGGTCGTGTACCGGCTGAAGCCAGGCTGAGCGGTTCTTCCGCACAAGCGGCCTTGGGCGGGGCACCGTCTAAAACAAGTCGTCCTGCTCGCCATCACGCCGACCGCAAGACCAGCATTTCCTTGATGAAGATCCCGTTGACGTTGTTGTCTCTGAAATGCGCTCGAACAAGCGCGTCGGGTCCGGTCTTCACTAGGAATCGAGTAGCGTTGAGCAAGGGGTAGTCGCTCCTGACAAGCTTGATTTCACCAATGGACAACGACGAAACGCCGGCGTTCCGTAGGGCTTCCACGATCTTCAGATAGGCCTGGGCTTCTTGTGAGGGGAGGAGCGCATCGAAGGTCGGTCCGGCGACTAGTAGGCGCCATTCATCAGCGTCCGAGAAATAGTGCCAAACCGCTGCGGATGGCTTGTCTCCCTGGTCCTCGAGACTCCTCATGAGGGAAATTGATTCCGCGATCTGGCTCTCTACCAATGCTTCTTGATCCATTGAAACACTCCATGATTCTGGTGCGCGATGGCGCCCACGAGACTGCTGGCCGCGATACCGTCCCAAAGCGCGTAACGGCTCCCCTCGGTCCACTTGCTGGCAATACCCCACGCCGCGCCGAGATTTGGGTCGACCGTCGAATCAGCGTCGAGCCGGATCTTGAGGTTTGCCGTGCCCAGTAGCTTCTGGAGGCTATGCGTGTAGATATCGTTGACAAACCCCCTGTCTGGGATCGTATCCGGGAGAAATGCCTTGGCAATGCAAGCCTTCAGCGCCAACTCAACCGAGTACCCAGCAAGGTAGTATGCGGAGGACGAACGCCCCTCAGCTAGGAGCAGGATGGCATCCGCCAAGCGGATCTCCGCGAGGGCATGAAGGTCGGCCTTGGTCAGCATCGTGGTCGATTGGAGTGAGCATACTCCTTGCCAGCGACCGGATGAGCCATTTTACTTGTGGTGCCGCGTGACGGAGGTCTTCTTTCTGACGGGCCAAGTGCCTCGACGGGAGGCTTGGACCGCCGCCGCCGCCGGCTGCAGCTCGGCGTTGTTACACTCGAGGCGTTCGAGAAACTTGAGGCTAGCCAGGCTCTCCCACCAGCGCTCAGCGACGTCGTGTGAAACCTTGCGCTGCAGGTAGTTGAAATGCGCTCCCCTGCGAGAATCATGGCTCCTCGAAAGCAGAATCGTGATCACTGGACGAACCGGCGAAGGGCCCGTCCCATATCGCCACGGGTCCCGCGACGGGCTGACGTAGGTACTTTTCACGAATGGCTTCGCGAATCAGCTCTGCCACGGGCCGCTTTTTGGCCTTGGCGAGCCGATGCAGCGCGGCAAGCTCCCGCTCCTGCAGGTAGACCTGCGTCTTGATCACGCGTGTCATGATAGGTACCTGACTGACACCGTCAAGGTAGCCGGCCGCGGAGCGCCTCTCGCGCTCGCTCCCGGGGCCCGACACTGAGCTTGGCCGAGCGGGCTAGTGGCCACTATGCTGCGCCGAGTGCCCCCGGTTGTTCCTCGGCGTGCGTGGCGGTTCGGCTCGCGCGGGCCCGGGCGGGGCGGGTGAAGCGGGACACGGCGGCTCTGACCGCGGTGGCTCTGCTCGGCTTTGCTGCCAACTCGCTGCTTTGCCGGATCGCGCTCAAGTCGGGGGCCATCGACTGGGCCAGCTTCATGACCGTACGACTCGCGTCGGGTGCATTGGTGTTGGCGCTGCTGGCGCGGGCTGCTGGCGGGCCCCGAAAGCACTCGGGTAGCTGGGTTTCGGCAGGCGCGCTCTTCATCTACGCGCTCGGGTTCTCGCTCGCCTACTTGCGGGTGAGCACTGGTGCGGGCGCGCTGCTGCTGTTTGGGGCAGTGCAAGTTACGATGATCGGGTGGGGCGTGGTCCGCGGCGAGCGACCGAGTCTGGTGCAGTGGATCGGCATCGCGCTGGCCATCGGCGGCTTGGTCGTGCTGATGTTGCCCAGCCTGCGGCACACCTCGCCAGCGCTCGGCATGGGGTCGATGGCCGCGGCAGGTGTCGCCTGGGGCGTCTATTCGTTGCGCGGGCGTGGCGCCGTCCAGCCGCTCGAAACCACCGCCGCGAATTTTCTGCGGACGCTGCCGATGGCTGGGGTCGCGCTGGCGCTTAGTCTGGCGGTCGCCCCCGCCCACCTGTCCCTGGAAGGCGTGCTGCTCGCGCTGGGCTCGGGCGGCATCGCCTCGGGCATTGGCTACGCGCTCTGGTACCGCGCGCTGCCCGGGCTCACTGCGGCGCAGGCCGCGAGCCTTCAGCTGCTCGTGCCCGTGTTAGCGGCAGTCGGCGCAATACCGGTGCTGAGCGAGCCCGTCTCTCTGCGGCTACTTGCGGCGTCGGCCCTGGTTCTTGGAGGCATCGGCTTGTCGATCGCGACCGAGCGTGGTCCTCTCGACACCGCTTGACAGCTCCTACAGCAAAGCGCTCGCTCGCTCCCACCGCTCGTGTGACCCCCCGGCTCGTGGCTGCGCCGATGCTGTCAGTGGCGTTGTCCTGCGGGGGTGTCGCGACACCTGCATCGGAGCCCCCGCTGCAGCCCTCGCGCTCAGCACGCGTCTCAGCGCCGGCGCCGAACGTGACCGCTACCGCCCCTCGCGCATCGACCGCGCCCGTGGCGGTTTCCGAACCGGCCTCGCCCTCGATGGCGCCCAGCGGCCTCGAGCGGTTAGAGGGCCTGGAGGAGGAGGCTCGGCGGACGCCACCCGAGGTGCAGCGGGAGCTCGAGCACATGCGCGAGACATATCAGCCGCTGCCGGCGCTGCGGCGTTTGCCGGATTTCTTGTCCGTGGACGCGGTGCTTTCGCTGATGCCCGAGTCCGCTGGCGAGCGCGATTGGCTCCGCGACAGCATCCACACGCAGCTGGAAGGCGGCGAAGGGCCCCTACTTGGCCTGTCCCTGGATGATGCTGAGCGACTGTTCGTGCTCTGGCTCAGTGGCAACCTCGAGCAGGTGCTGGCCGTGTACGATGGCCCACGCTTGACCGGAAAGAGCCTGGTGTCGCGCGGCCGGCCCATGCTGGGTCACGTGCTTTCTGAAGCTGACGGGGATCGCCCAGAGATTCTGATCGAACGCATCACGTCCATGAGCGTGTGCTGTCATCCCATGAGCCTGGACGTGATGCGGATCAGCAAGCGCGGCGCCCTGACCCGAGTCCTGACGTTCCCGAAGGGACACGCGGAGGTCGGCCCAGGCGTGCGCTGGAGCTTCCTCAACCATTTCGAGTTCAGCGGGGATCGCGTCGTGATCACGAGCGTGTATCCCAGCGACGGCCCCAGCTACGAGCTCGTTTTCGACAAGCGCGGCCAATACGTGGCGACGCCCGCCTCTGCCAAACGTCTGGCCGACGAGCGGCGCGAGCGGGAAAAGTCGAAGGCCTCGGGACCGATTCGCTAAAGCGGTTCCCGCGGCTGCTCTTCGAGGCGAGAGATGCGGCGGGCGTGCTCGTCGGCGCGGAAGTCCTGTCGATCGAGCGAATCCTTGAGCGCTTGGATGCTCTGATTGACCTGGCTGAGCTTGGCTTCCACGCGAACCTCGAAGCGGCCGAGGTCCTCGCGCAATTGCCGGTAGAGCCCGGCCATGTCGCTGTAGTGCGAGCGGAAGGCAACCACGGTTTCCTCTTGTTTGGCCCCCAGACGCTCGACTTCGCCCTGCAGGCCACGGACTTCGCCCTGCAGGCTGTCGAACCGCGCCTCCGCCGCGGTGAGCTTCTCCAGGATTTGATCGAGTTTGGCCTCGTTGCTCATGGGGCCCCCCATATTAGCGCCAAGCCGTGCCTCTTGCCATGCGTCATGCCCTCTGTTCGGTCAGAGCCGCGGCCAGTTGCCAGCGCACTCTCCCGCCAGGTCAGTCCGCGTCGCTGGGCCGCCTGCGAAGCCGCGCGATGATCCCGCTGGAAGCGGCTTCGCCGCCTGCATCCCAAAGCGCGATGTCGTCGAACAGGTCGGCAGTCGTGATGATGGCGACGCTTTGCGCGCGCCGAAAACTGTCGTCGACGAGTCGTTCGGCGCGGCTCCGCGTGGCGCTGGGCAGTACCCAGACGGGCCACGTCGGCAGCTTGTCCAGGAACAGCTCGCCGACGATGTCGTCGAACGAGGTGTTCAAGATCCGCGCGATCTCGTACACGCGCAGATCCGTTTCGCGATCCCAATCCAGCAGTTGAAATACGCAGGCCTCCTCCCAGTCTCGGTGTTCCAAGAACCCCTCGGTAGGCCCATCGTAGTAGTGCGTGGCAATCACCTTGCGAAACGGCGACTTGACGTTGCGAAGTAGCTGCTGCGCGGACGGGAGGGGACTCATGGCGGGCGCTACGAGCGGCAACCCCACCTCCAGTGCGCGACCCACGCACGGCGAGGAAGCTGCACAATGTTCGCAATATCAGGCGCGCCGCGCAAGTCCCCAAAGTCAATGTCCCCTCACGCGCTCCTTCTGCGACAAGGCATCACAAGTCGGACTAGGTGGTTGCGGATTTCTTGACGCGGCGTGGCGCGCCGGCCATTGAGCGATCGTGAGCACCGCGCAGCTTCAGCCAGAGACCGAACGTTACCTGCGAGAGGGCAGCGGTCCGCTTGCGGATCTGGCCCTCACCCTACCGGTCTTTGTCATCTACCACCTGGGAGTGGTGTGGATGGACGTGCAGAACGCAGCCGACCTTGTGACGCGCGAGCTGAAGGCGCTTGCGAGCTCGAGCCTCGCGGCTTACTCGGGGCTTACGCTGGCGATTGGCGCCGTATTTGCGGGGCTCCTGCTGGTGCTCGGTCGCGGTCACACGCTGCGCTGGCAACGCTTTGCGCTGGTGGCGGCCGAGGGCGTGCTCTACGCGGTCGCGATGCGACTGGTGGCTAGTTATGTCGTGGGGAAGGTTCACCTGGGCGCTGGCCCCGAGCTACCAGCGGGCGGAGAGGTTGCGGTGCCGCTGGGCTTCTTCACAGCGGTCGTGCTCTCGCTGGGAGCGGGATTTTACGAGGAGATCGCGTTTCGCGTGGCACTGTACGGTCTAGGGCGCAGGCTCGTTTTGGCGA
>JANNWK010000659.1:0-5849 GCA_031408355.1 Myxococcales bacterium | reverse complement strand
TCGGCCCCCTCGACCAGTGCTTTGGACGCGACCTGAATCGTGTAGTCGTTGTCAAACGGGGTCTTGAGGTCCTCCGGCAATAGCAGGGCGCCTTGCCGACTGTCGTCGCCCACAAGATCGCGTACGGTGTTGTCGTACTCGTGCACGGTCAAGCGCCGGAGCCCGCTGATGGAAGCCAGCGCGCGCGCCGGCAAACTCGGATCCCCGGCGAAATCCGGGCCGGGACCGCCGGGCCCGAGTCCGCCCGAGGCGCCGCCGCCGGGCTCCCCGCTGCCGCTACCGACGGCGCCCGTCGAATCCGTGAGCTGGCCAGTGCACGCCAGGGCCAGGACCGCGAAAAGCGAGCTTGCCGGTGCGAGAAGGCGCGTCATTCCGAATTCGTTCCGGCACGCCGCCCAATCCATCACGCGAATCGAGCGCGTTATTCGTTAAAGGCTGAGAGCGGAACTTTCCAGCCGCCCGCCGCGCTCGCTCAGCGACCTTGCCTGAGGACCAGTTCGTCGATCCACAGGCGCTGGGGAACGCTGTTGCCGGGGTCGACCCAAGGCACGATCAAGAGCTGATTGAACTTGAGCTCGGGATACTGGGCCGTCCTCCAGATGAGGCTGTCGCGCGCGAGGAAGAGCTCCCCGTCAAGCCAGTAGCGAAACGCCCCGTCCGCCATGCCTTTGCCGCCCTGGATCGTGTTCAGGCGCACGTACAGCTCGACCAAGTGCCAAGCGCCCTTGTAGCGCCGCCCAGGCTCCAGGCTGAAACCCTGCCGGACGGCGACCCATTGTCGCCGGCTGACGTAGCCGCTGGCCGTTTGGGGCTCCTCAGAACAGCTGACCTCGCTCGGGTCTCCCGAAACGCCGTTGCAGCCGCTGACGCTTCGGGCCTCACCGAAGTCGTAATCGCTCAGCGCGCCGCCGTCACAGCCAGCGACGTCTCCACTTGGAAACTCCACGCAACCGGGATCGACATTCGGTCCATCCTCGGAGCTGACCAGCGGAAACCCCTCGCTCTGCCCAACCGCCAGCGCCAAGTGCGAGAAGATCGTGCCGATCACGGGCGGATCTTCCGTGCTCAAGAAGTAGAGCTCGCCCGACGCGCGATGGTCATCGCTATACCTCACCCAATAGCTCGCGAAGACGGCCTCCTGTGGCTCGAACAAGTGCCGGCCCGGACGACCACCGACACAATCGACTCGGCCCACTTCGAACTGGCAAAAGAATGAAGAACGGCCATTGAGGGGCTCCTCCTGGGTCAACTCCAAGCCGGAAAAATCATACCAATCGCGCTCGCCGAGGCTCGCATCTTCGAAGCCCTCAGAGAGAAGTAGCTCGCCGCGATACTTGGCCGGATCTGCGGAAGCTCCGACGCCAACGTCCGCATGACCGGGGTAGCGCCCGATGACCTCGGTGTTCGAACACGCCGCGCAAAACACCCACGGAACCGCGCGCGCAGCCGAACCGAACCAGCCTCGCATCATGAGCTCAGTACAGCACATCGACGCCCCCGAGGCGCAGCTCAGCGGCAGGACGAGCGCAGCCGGTCGACGTAAACCGACTGGGGCTCTCGCTGGATGAGCCGGTCCGCCTCGCGCCGACCTTCTTCGAGCCTGCCCGCTTGACACAACGAAAGCGCCCGGAGCGCGAGTCTGTCCTGAGTTAGCTGACCACGGGGAAAGCGAGCCTGGTGCTGGCCCAGCGTCTGTAGCGCGCGTGCCGGTTGCCCCGCACTCAACTGCGCGCGCGCCTGCTGGACAAGTTCAAGCTCCAGAGAAAATGCGTCCGCGGCGGCGGGCTTGACCGAACGCGCCAGTACCGGCGCGGCTGATGGACGACTGACACTTTCACGGCTGGGCTCTTCGGCGACGGCTACTTCGGCAGGAGGGGCTTGTTTTGGCGGCGGCTGCCGCTGGGCCACGCTCAGCGAAAGCGTCGGCGTCGCCTCTGACGTGGACCTGGGCTGGGCCACGAAGAGCCCCACACCCAGGCTCACGGTCACGGCCGCGACCAGGCCAACCTTCACCGCCACTCCGGCTCCCACGGTTGCCGTCGACGCGGCCGGCGGGATCGGGACCTGAAGCCCGAGCGGCAGGCCAGCACTCAGCGTCTGACCGAACCTACCGAGGCCGTGTTCCAGGGTGCCTTCGGGTGGCGCGACGGCGCTGTGCTCGGCGCGGAGCAGCTGCTCTAGTTCGGGGCTGTTTCGGGTCATGGTTTCTCCGAGGGCAGGTCACGCTGCACGCTGCGTTCGAGCTGCGCTTTCGCGAGCCTCAAGCGCGAGTACACCGTAGGTAGTTTGACACCCAGCGTGACCGCGATCTCGGGCGCGGTCATCTGCTCCAACTCTGCCATGATGAACACGGCGCGCTTGTCTTCGTCGAGTTCAGAAAGCAGCCGTTGCAACGCGATCGCGGCATCGCTGCGTGCCGCGGCGTGGGGGGTCGCGCTAGTGAGGTCGCTCACCGCCAAAAGCGCGCCGGCGTTCCTGCGCTCACGCGTTCGATCTCGATAGACGCTCTGAGCGACGCGCATCGCGATTGCAAACAACCACGTTCGCATCGAGGCCCGACCCTCGAACTCGCCCAGTCGGCGAGCAACGACCAAGAAGGTGTCGTGAACCGCGTCATCGAGCAACTGACGCGGAACGCCCAGCCGGTGCAGCGAACGCCACACGAAGGCGTGATGCTCGCGGTAGCAAGCCTCAAGCGTAGCCAGGTCCTGGGTCGAGACCTGCTGGCTCGAGGCCCCAGCGCTCAACAACCTAGCTGCGGGCGCCTCGGCCATTGCTGTTTGATTCAACCTATCCGATTTGTTCCGGACTGGGCCCCGTTCCATCAAGCGCTCAGCGGAATCTCAGCTCACCGCCAACAAACCCCCGTAATCCCACGGCTCCCACCCTGAACAGCTCCCCATAGCCGTCCACGTCGAAGCGCGTTCGGCGCAGCGGCGCGGCCAGCTCGATTCCGCCCACAACGTAGGTTGGGCCGAGCACCCTCCAAGCAAACCCGGGAGCCAACGTGAGCGCCAACCAAGGGTCCCGAACGTCGCTTGCCGCCTCAAGCCCGACCGCGTTCACCTGAAGGCGCCCAAGCTCCGCGCCAAGGCAGAGATTCAGCTCGAAACGCGCCGAGGTGTGCCAGCTGGGGCACAGTCGGGCGCGCGCCGCCCAGAGCAGGTAGTCCGCGCCCGCCGAGGGCAGCTCGCCGAAGCGCCGCTGCCCCGGAAGCCAGAGCACGAACGCCACCTCGACCCGCAAGCGCGTCAGCAATCCCACGACTCCGCCGGCCGCGCCGGCACCCAAGCCTGGCAGGGCTCCGAGCGCTCCGAGCGCGTACGCGCCCACGCCAAGTTGCAGCGAGCGGCGTGGCCGCGGCTCCTCGCCGGCATGACCTCGCGACTGAGCCTCAGGCGCGACGGCTCGCTGCTCCGGCGGGCCCGAAGGCAGCCCCACGCCAACACTCTCCAAACGCTCCATCACACTAGGATCGAGCGCGATCGCGGCAATGACCGCAGCCGCGCGAGCCAGAACGCCACACTCGCCCTCGTGGCTGAGCTCACGCACGCGCTCCCCGCGTTGCGTCCGGAGCCGAAGCTCCAGACGAAACCCTCGGGCCTCGCCCGACGATGAGTCACCGTCCAGCGGCGAAACGCGGATCCAGACGCTTGCGTCCCGGCTTTGGATCGGGCGCCCGAGGTAGCGCACGATGTTGTTCTCGACGCTGGCCGCGCTCGGACACTCCGCCGGAGCCTCCCACATGAAGCGGGCCTGCTCGGCATGGGCCGTAGCGGCTAGCAGCAGCACGGCTAGACTCGACAGTGCTCCCAGCACCGGAGCGGCGGGGAAACCACGGCTGCTCTGGTGGCCCGCGAGTCCTAGTTGGCCCATAGGCGCGTGATGATTTGCTCGACGCTCGGCGTGGTATCGGAGGCCGTGACCACAGCGCGCCATTCATCGGGCAGGGCCAGCTGCGCTTCGGGCGGCGGTTCCTTGCCCATGCAAAATACCAGCGCCAAGGCGACCGGTCCGTCTTTCACCTCGGGCGCGCTCAACCGCGAGGACAGCTCGCGGAGTTGACTCTCCTCGTCAGAAGAAACGCCCCCCTCGTCGGCGGCGAGCCAAAGCTGCATGCGTCGCTCGGGACCGAGCGCGATGCTCAGCGTGCGCGAACCGCTGGTCACGTTGTCGTCGTAGCGCTGGCGCAGGAGCTCTTGAATGGACGCGACCAGGGCGCCGATGGCCGCTGCCCCGCCGGGCACGCGCGCCAGAGTGACGTGCTCGGGCTGGAGCAGGGTGACGCCGAGCAGATTGAACATCGCGGAAGTCCAGCCTGGCGCAGCTTTCGACGGGCAGCAACGGCCTCGTGCTGGTTGCTTGGCTAGCGGGCGCTTTGCACGACGCCGGTTGCCGTGGTGGCACTGGAGCTGCTGCTCCAGGCGAAGGCCAGCGCGTTGCCCTCCGGTATCAAAGTAATGCTGCCGTCGGGCGGACAACCTTCGCCCGCGACCGTGAGCGCCTCTGACAAGACGAGAGAGCCGGCGGCGGCGGACACAAGGCTGGCCTGCCCTCCGCAGCGATTGCCGGCGCTCACGTAGAGCAGTTGAGCGACGGGCTCACCGATAGCAGCCTGGTCAACGACGATGAATACTTCACGCGTCGCGCTCGGCATCGACTGCTGCAGTGTGCCGGTCCACATGCCCTGGAAGCCGGCCGCGACGGCAGCCCCTGTCTGGCTCCGGCGAGTCAGGACGCCACGGTGGTGACGACTCGAATTGGGCTCAAGCCAGTCGTAGTCCAGGGAGCTGGCCGAAATGAGGGAGAGGGTTGCTTGGCTCGCGCCTAGACAATAGGCCATGGACCCGAACAGCAGGGTCTCGTCGTAGACCAGCGAGGCACCCACCGAAACGAGGCGCCCAATGCCACCGCAGGTGGCCACGGGCGTGCCGGGGAGATAGAATATCGAGACACGCTCGCCCACGTCCGCGGGGGCGACCGCGAGCTCGACCTCGTATTGGTTGCCCTGCGATTTCGAGGTTCCGAACCACTGCCCAACATAGTCCGTCGTCAAGCTTGGCTCAGTGGTTCCCCCACTGCCTGCCGTCGCACCGCCCAGGCGGTCGCCGCCCGTGCTCTCGCCGCTCACGCCCGCACCGCCCATGCTCGCGCCGCTGGCGCTGCCGCCCGTCGCCACCACTTTGCTGCCGCCCGCGCCCACGGTGACGGCTGCGCCCCCACTGCCGTTGGGCGTCCCGGTGCCAGCGGCCCCTGCAGCTCCGCCAGCGTCCCCCATGGCGACCGCGTCAAAGCCGAAGCGACAGCTGCCGAGCAGGAGCGGCCACAGCAGGTACCAGCGCAAGGCGCCGAGGCACCTGAGCTTGTGTCGCGAGTACGAGCGCTGGCTTTCCAACAAACCGGTTGATCCTCGCATGGGTTGGGCGGGGACGCCACGCGGGTGGGCCCCCGCACTCTCAATTTTCGCCGGCCCGGAGCAGCCCGAACTGAGGCACACTAGTGAAGCGTGCGAACCCCTCCACTGCTTGTTGTTGTCGTTGCCGGAGCGCTCAGCTGGCTGGTCGCCTGTTCGAGCCAAGCCCCAACACCGAGCACTTCTGGCGGTGGCACTTCCACTTCCGCCGCTGGCGCTGCGGGCCAGCCAACGCTGGCGAGGTGCCCAGACGGGCCCGAACCCACGACAGACACGAAGCCGGTGAGCGTCGGCCTGGTGGAAGCGAAGCTCGTGGACGAGCTGGGAGCGCCCACGTCAGCCGGGCTCGTCCAGGTGTGCGGGAAGGACATTTGCATCAACGCGAACGTCGACGACTCGGGCGACCTGTACCAGGTCATCAGGCAGGACATGGACG
>JANNWK010000658.1:0-2250 GCA_031408355.1 Myxococcales bacterium | reverse complement strand
TGGGGAGCAGCGGGGAAAGTCGGGCGGGCAATGGCTCCGTGGCCTTGGGCGGAGCCGGGAATGCAGCCGGCGCGGCGGGCGAAGGACCGAACGAAGGCGGTGCACCCCCGGCAACGGGCGGCTCGATCGACCGAAGCGGTGGTGCTTCGATCGGCGGTTCGGCCGGCACAGCGCCGACCGGCGGTCTGAGCGCGAATGGCGGGGCGTCATCGTCCGGTGGAAGCCCGGCGTGCGGCGTCTCGTCGGTGCCAGCGGCCGCGGCCTGCCCTGCTATTTGCGACCGCTGCGAGGCGGGCCGCTGTCTCTTCGATTGCCAGGGCACAGACAGCTGCAAAGATCGTCTGCTCGTGTGCCCCAAGGGACTCGCGTGCCGCGTCGCTTGCACTGGCAAAGCGGCCTGCTCGAAAGTGACCATCACCTGTTCGGAGCGCCACGATTGCGACCTCCAGTGCGACGCGGATGATGCCTGTAAGGAAACTCGCCTGGAGTGCCGGGATGGCAACTGCAACGTCACTTGCGGCGCCGGGACGGCCTGCGAAAAAGCGCTGGTAGTGTGCGCCGGCGCCCAGTGTGGGGCTGAATGCCTCACCGCGGCGAGTCGTCCCACGGTTGAGTGCGGCGATTCCTGCTCCTGCACCCCGTGCTGAGGCCGTTCGCGAGGCCGGATCGAAAATTGCATTGTCGTGTCGGCACGCGCCTTGCCTCCTGACGTCTCAACCGTCGCTTCCCCGAGCCGGTACGCTCCGGGTGAGATCCTTTTGGGCAGGTACCGGCTCATCGAGCCGCTCGCGGTGGGCGGGATGGGAGCGGTGTGGCGGGCGCACAACCAGCTCCTCGACGCGGAGGTTGCTGTCAAGGTCATGGTCCGCCTTGCAAGCGACCCGACGGGTGTCGCACTGCAGCGTGCTCACAGAGAAGCTCGCCTGGCAGCCCAATTGCGTCACCCGGCTGTCTGCGCGACCATCGATTTTGGAATTTCCGACCGCGGGGACCCCGTCGTCGTAAGTGAGCTGCTCCACGGTGAAGGACTCGACGAAGTCCTCGAATCCGAAGGCCCCCTTTCGACAACGCGCGCAGGTCAGCTGCTGCTGCCCGTGCTCGATGGCCTTGCCGCCGCGCACAGCAAGGGCATCGTTCATCGCGACGTTAAGCCGTCGAACATTTTCTTGGCCCGCGATGAAGCAGGGAATCTTCAGCCCAAGTTGATCGATTTCGGCATCGCGCGTGGGCTTTCGGACAAGCAACGCATCACTGTCGCCGGCCTGGTGTGTGGAACGCCCGACTATATGTCACCGGAACAGGCCAGCGGCAGCAACGACGTGGATTGGAGGAGTGATCTGTGGAGCGTCTGCGTCAGCTTGTATGAGCTCGTGAGCGGCCGGGTCCCGTTCGAGGCCAACAACTACAATGCCGTGATGTTCGCGGTGATTCATCGGCCGTATGCACACCTGGGCGCCCTTGGCGCTGAGGATCACGATTTTCTCGCCATCATCGAGCGTGGGCTCAGCAAGGACCGCGCGGCACGCTTCCAATCCGCGCGCGAGCTGGCCAGGCAGGTTTCGATGTTTCTGCTCGCACGCGGTGTGGACGTCGACGCTTGCGGGCACCTGCTGCGCACGAGACTCTCGGTGCCCGAAATCCAGCTCACGATCGGGGAACGCGCGCCGCTCCGGACTACTCCTATGGCGGTGCAACTGGCGCCGACGCTGCCGCGCTCGATGGCCCGCGTTGGGGTGAAGGCCAGGTCCGCGCGGCGCTTGCAGGTCCTAGCCCTAGCCGTAACGTCGCTGCTTGGTGTCGCTGCTGGGAGTTTCGCGTCACTTCGAACAGGGCCCGCCGACCTCGCGGGAGAGAGAGCAGCTCTGCCGCTCCCCGAGCTTCAACGCGAGGAACTCGCCGTAGCGATGCGGTCAAGCCCACCTACCGGAGAAATCATCAATGTCGAACCAGGGGTGGCAGGCAGCGTTGCGCCCTTGAGCCAGCCAGGCGCCCCCAGCCCGGTGGCGCGGCGAGCGGCCGCCTTCGCTTCGTCTACGCCGGCGCCAGCTCCCCGCGCGGCGGCAACGCAGAGCGCACCTGATCCAGCGGCCCCTGAAGCCCGGCCAAGCGCTCTCGAGAAGCAGCTGACGACCAGGCCGGCGCGCCCTGCCAAGCCAAACCTGCTGGACTACGATTTCGGCTTGTGAGGTCGGGGTTGATGCGGCTCGGCAGCCCTTGGCCCATTGGGGCCGCCTAGCTGTACTGAATCAC
>JANNWK010000657.1:0-2384 GCA_031408355.1 Myxococcales bacterium | reverse complement strand
CCTTCTACTGCTCCCAGCGTTGCCTGGAGGCAAGCCACCGTGAGCGCTCGGACTGCCAGGTCAGCTGCGACGCCTGATCCGGGCGATTCACGGTGGAGCTCGCCGCACACGTGCTGTTCACGGGCGGGCAGCGCCGCTACGCCTGTGGGCCGGAGTGTCGCGCCAGGATCCTGGAGGGCGTGCGCAGCGTGCGCATCGGTGAGCTGCGGCGGCCTGACTACGAGCTACCAGGCGACGCGGAGCCGCTCGGCGCCGACGCGCCGCTCGAGCCGGCCGACAGCGCCCGCCCCACCGAGCGGGCGCCAGCGCTGCCGCCCGGGATTGCCCCAGAAAACCCGGATGAAATCCGACCCAGCCAGGCCAGCGCACGTCGCGAAAGCAACGTGCGGCGCCTGCGTCCCGGCAAACCCCAAGTGCTCGCCGTCTTCAATCACAAGGGTGGCACCGGCAAGACCACGACCTCCGTTCAAGTGGCGGCTGGCCTGGCCGAAAGGGGTGCCAAAGTGCTGCTGGTGGACACCGACGGGCAGGGCAACGTCGCCACCTCCCTGGCGTTGACCGCCGAGCGATCGCTGTACCACGTGATCGTAATGGGACTGGCGCTTGAGCAAGCCATCATCAGCGCACGGCCCAACCTGGACGTCTTGCCCGCAAACGAGACGCTGGCCGCGGCTGAGCTATACCTGGCAGGGCAAAAGCGTCGCGACCGGGTGCTCGCACAACGACTGGAGCGCGCGCGTGATCTCTACGACTACGTGATCGTCGACTGCTCGCCCAGCCTTTCGCTGATGAACCAGAACGCACTGGCGTTTGCCGACGCGGTGCTGTGTCCCGTAGCCTGTGACTACCTCTCGCTTGTTGGCGTGCGTCAGGTTCTGCGCACGATCAAGCAGGTAAATCGTATCCTCGGACACGCGGTACAGCTATGGGGAGTGCTGCCCACGCAGTTCGACACACGCGCGCGGATCTGCCGCGAAGCATTAGAAACGCTACGTCAAAACTTTGGAGAGGTTTGCCTTTCACCGATTCACTATGTGAGTCGGGTAAAGGAAGCGCCCTCTCTGGGAAAAACGCTGTACGAGTACGCGCCTAACTCGACCGCGACCGAAGACTATTGGCGCGTGGTGACCAAGCTACTTTCCTCGACTGAACACGCGGCCGCGCCGCAGACCGTCGAGCAGGCGGGAGGCACAAAGTGAGTGATCGTAATGATTTGCGACAGGCCACGGCCAAGGTGCTCGACGCGAACGACGTCGAGGGAGTCTTGTCCCAAACGTACTACGCGAACGGTGCCGGCGCCGGCCGGAATCTGACGCCCGTCGCTGGGGACAAGCCGACGCACTACAAGGTGATCTGTATCTCCATGTACACGGAGGACTTGAAGCGGCTGGACACCATGGTCGACTCGCTCAAAGCGCGTGGCCTCACCAAGGCCAACCGCAGCGCGCTCATCCGCTACGCGCTGGGCGCGGTGAACTTGGAAACCGTGCCGAAAGGACTGTGAGGTCCTGCTGGCGACGGGGCCGTGCCTCGCGGCGCCGGCGTAAGGCAGTTTCGCGCTTCAGCCGCGCACGGCCGCGACGACCCGCAGAAAGTTTTGACCGAGCACCTTCTGCACGCGTGTCTCGCTGAAGCCCGCTTCCAGCAGGGCGTGCGTGAGGCGCGGCAATTCGAGGCAGGTCGGCATATCGCGCGGCGTGACGATGGCGCCATCCCAGTCACTGCCCAAGGAAACGTGATCCTCGCCGACGGTGTCAATGACGTGCGCGATGTGCCGCACTATCGTCGCAAGTCGGCCCCGCAATAGCGGATCGCCCAGAAATGCTGAGTGATACATGATGCCCACCGTTCCGCCGGTCGCGGCGACCGCTCGCAGCTGAGCGTCATCGAGGTTCCGCCAGTGGGGATGCACGCCGGTCACGCCCGTGTGGGTAACGAGCAGCGGAATCGAGCGGTCGTGGGCGTCCAGCGCGTCCCAAAAACCGGCCGCGGACACGTGAGCCAAGTCGACCAGGATTTTATGGGCGTTCAGGCGCGCCACGTAGTCCTTGCCGTAGCGCGAAAGCCCGCCGACCCCGCCCAGGGGCGAGCTAGTCTTTCCCAGGCGTGAGTCAGTGAGATGAAGCAGCGTCACACGCAGCAATGTTCCTGGCGAAAGGCGCTCAATGGTCTCAAGCGAGTGAGCCAGCGCGTTGCCTCCTTGAATACCTATGAACGCCGCGTGATGCCCCAGCGCGCGCGCTGCATGGTACTCCGCCGTGCTCCTCACGACGCTGGCCGCCGCCTCGGGCGACCGGAGCAACGCTGCCAGCTCGGCTAGGTTGTCGAACATGGCGGATTCGCGATCTCGCGAGTCGCCCAGTGGGTTGGTGGTGATCACCCAG
>JANNWK010000656.1:0-3590 GCA_031408355.1 Myxococcales bacterium | reverse complement strand
CGGTCCAAGAGAACCACTCTCGGAGGGCGTCGAGGGCGTCAGTGTCGACGGTGAGGGTGCGGGCGGTGCCGGCCGGAATCTTCTCGCTCTCGCGGTACAGGGACACGACGCGGTCGTGGTAGGCGGCGGCCACCTTGGCGGCGTCGGGGCCCGGTCCGGCGTTGCCTGCGGCTCCCTGGAGCCTCCCCTCGCAGGCGAGGCCAGTCAGGCCTGCGGCGATGGCCCACCCAGGCCAGAAGCGAGTGACTCTCATACCGGCTCCGTGGCACGACCCGCCCAAATGTGGTCAGGGCCAAAAAAAAACCCGCGAAGGCCACAGGCCCCGCGGGTTCTCCTTACCGACGAACGGATTTAGTAGCGCTGACGACCGCCGCCACCACCGCCACCACCGCCGCCGCCGCGCTGGGGACGCTCCTGAGCCTCGTCCACCTTGAGCTGACGCCCGTCCAGGGTCATCCCGTTGAACTGGGAAATAGCTGCGGCGGCTGCCGTAGCGTTGCCCATGGTGATGAACGCGAAACCGCGGGGTTGGCCCGTGTCACGGTCCGTGGGGACGACGACTTCTCGGACCTCGCCTGCCGCGGCGAACGTGGCCTGCAGTGTGTCTTGGGTCGTGCCGAATGAAAGATTACCGACGAATAAACGATTGCCCATGTGCTGTTCTCCTGGCTTCCAAGCGAATGTCAGAGGCGCTTCCGTTCCAACCGATGAAACCGTGTAAAGTCAGTTGGGGGTCAGGCCGGCTCCGCAGCTCCAACGGGAACCACGAACGCCGGCTTGCGCCGTTTCATCCAGTCTTGAGACACGCCGCGCTACTCGAGAGAGCAACGGCGCGCCCTGTAGCCAGGACGTCGCGTGAGGGCGCACCATAACCCGCAAGCTTGGGCACCGCAAGCCGCCATAATCCTTGAGATCTTGGCGGCCTGAGCCCCAGCGCGTGGCTCTAGATGCCCCGAACGGCCAGCAGGGCGGTCGCTACGGCCGACCAGTCGAACGCGGGCAACCCGAGGTCCGATGCCCGTTCGGCCCACGCCTCGCCCACCTTACGCAGCGCCTCGGCCTTGGTCGGCGCCGATTCGGTGATCACGACGGCGTCCGCGTCACGACCCGACTGTGCGGCCACGTGCCAATCCCGTTCGCCCGGAGCTCCCGGCTGCGAGGAGACGCGCACGTCCAGGCTCGCTCCGGAGCTGTCGATCTCGTAAACCATTTCGCCCGCGCTCCGATACTGCGTCACGACTTTACAGGCGGGTTGCTCAGGTTTCACGCTTGTGATCCTCAACTCTCGAAGCGCCGCGTGAACCAGCCGCAGCGTTGGCTCGGACCGCCAGCAGCCAGTCTCGCTTGGCGCGGTCATAGGCCGCGGTCGTCGCTGTCCCGAGTTCATTCGGGTTGAGCCGTGGCAACCCACGCGTCATGAGCTCGGCGTCGAGCCCCCAAAGCACTCGGGCGCGCGCCTCGGGCACCGTGCCGGGCCAGCCGCCTTCCAGCCGGCGACCATCGCGTTTCGCTTCGTCGCATGAGTCTTTGGCCCAGGCGGCGCCGAGCAGGGTGGGACGGGTTCGAATGAGCCGCTCGCGAGACTCGGTCTCGCCGGGCGAGCTTGTGGTCACGATGGCACCTCGAAAGCACGGCTTTCGTTGGTAGCGGACGTGGCCGAAGCGCGGTGCATGTTTTTCTCCGAGCCGCGAGCCCAGCGGCCAACGCGGACGACAGTCTGGTGAAGTCCTGCGCGTTGCGCCGCTTCCGAAATGGGAGCGCGCGGCAGTGAATCCAGGTGCGCCGACCGTAGCACGCCGCGGCACTCCGCGCGGGATATGACGAAGATCGGAGGAAACGCGGCGTCTACTGGCGCAGGTCGGGCGTTTCGGGGCAGGTGCTGGCTCGGATTGGCGCTTGCACGGGGCTGTGGGCGCCCTTCCGGCGCGGCTGGCGACGCTGGCCAGAGCCATTTGCGGACCCTCTCGATCATTTACATTCTTCCAATTGTAGTTGGCCCGAAGGGCTCATAGGGTGCGGCCGCCATGAGTGATCGCGATGAATCGACCGACGAATCTCCTGACAGCTCGCCTACTCCTAGCGACGAGGCCGAGCCCGTGACGGAGGCGGAGTCACCCTCGAAGGCCTCGGAGACGACCAGCGAGACGCGGTCGCGTGCCGACCGTTCAGGCAAGGCGGGTCGCGCCAAGCACCGTTCCGACGCGCCGTCCACGGTGACGGTCAAGCCCTCGTCGATCCCTGCTTCGCGGGCGATGCTGCTGGTCGTCGTTGCGCTTTCGGCGGGCGGCGCAGCCGGCTGGTTCGGTCACGTGCAGCAGGCGAAGGCGCAGCTCAAGGCTGACTCCGTGCCGGCAGCGGCGGGTAGCGGTGCTGCCTCGGGACCTTGCGGTGCATGGCAACAGAAGATTTGCGCTGCGCGCGGCGAGCAATCCGCTGAGTGCCAGCAGGCCAAGGGCGCCGGCGAGTTGCTGACGCCGTCGGCCTGCGACGTGGCCCTTGCGGCGGTTCCAGCCACGCTTGCCAAGCTAAAAATTGCGCGCGCTTCGTGTGAAAAGCTGGTCAGCAAGTTGTGCGCGGATTTACCTCAGGGTTCCGGCACCTGTGAGATGGTGAAAGAGCGAACACCGAGCTTCCCTAGCCAGCGCTGCGACGAGATGCTCAAGACCTACGATCAGGTCTTGGCCGAGCTGAAGACGATCGATGCGCAAGGCGCGGGCCAGATGCGAGGTGGGATGCCTCGGGGCGCGATGCCTCCGGGCACGATGCCTCCGGGACACCCCTAGAGCGGGAGCCACAGCGGCGGACAGGTGAGCGCGCCCGGCGAGGAACCGGCGAACACGCGGGCTGGGCGTCCGGTGTGCTGCGAGTAGTCGGCGGCGAGCCGATGCAGCTCCGGAAGCGCGCTAGCTCGCGCCAGCACGGCCACCGAGCCGCCGCTGCCTCCGCCGGTGATCCTGGCGCCGAACACGCCCGCGCTCGAGCCCGCGGCTCGCAGCATCCGGACCAGTTGATCCGTGCCATTCGAACCGAGCCCGCAAGCTCCGTATCCTTCGTGAGAGGCGTACATGAGCGAGCCGAGCTGCTCGAACTCGGCGTCCGTTCTCGCCCCCGCCAGCCCGTCAACAAACGTCCGAGCGCGTGCATGTTCGTAAACGGGGTGAAGCGTGGCGGCGCGCAGCGGATAGCTCAGCTGGGGATCCACCCGACTGACGGGGTCAGTGATGCCTTGATATTGCCTCAGGAAGTCGTCACCCAACATACGCTCGGGCAGAGCCGCGAGCAGCGCAGCGGACAGCTCGTGGGGCTGAACGTTGGCAAGGTAGCCAACCAGCCGGTCCTGTTCGAGCCGCACCCGCCCCGGGCGCTCGGGTCGAACGTGGGCCCCGAGCAGCTCGGCCACGATCCTCAGGCCCATGAAGGCCGCTGTCCGTACCTGGCCGTACTCGTCGCTGGCGACCGCGTGGCGTAGCCCCGAGTCGATACCGAACACGGCCAGCGAGTCCGGGAGGGGCAGCTGAGCCTCGATCCGCGCGGGCTGGCAGAGCAGCGCCAACAGGCGCGAGGCTTCACCACACGCGCTCGTCATCTGG
>JANNWK010000655.1:0-1541 GCA_031408355.1 Myxococcales bacterium | reverse complement strand
GCTCGGCCTCTTGATCGGCGGGGTCGACTTCAAAGAGCTCGGCGTGACGCTGCGCGACGCCCTGGACAAGCAGCCAGCCGTCGTCCTCAAATACGGCGTCTTTCTGCAAGCCACGTTTGACTTTCTCATCGTCGCCCTGGCGATTTTCGCAGTGGTGAAGCTGATCAATCGCCTGAAGCGCTCTGCACCTCCCGCGGCTCCCGCAGAGCCGTCCCGCCAAGAAGCGCTGCTCGTCGAGATTCGTGACGCCCTGCGCTCACGGCCGTGAGCCAGCCGCAACCGCTGTCGCTCGCCCAGTTTCCCTTTCTTACCCCATTTTCGGAGTACTAATGTCGAAGGTCCCGTTCGTTTTCGCGCTACAAATCACTGTCTCGGTACTGGTGCTGTGCGCCCCGGCCGCCGCTCAGAGCCCCACTGCTGCTGATTCCGCAACGCCGCCTGCACCGGCGGTCGAGCAGACGCCTCCCCCGCGCGCTTGGCTTCAGGCTGGCGTCTTCGGCGGAGCGCTGTTCCTCTCCAAACAGCACGCATTGTACAGCGGCACTCAGGAGCCGTTCAAGTCTCCGGTGCCGGAGCTCGGCGCACGCCTGGCGGTGCTGCCCTGGGCGTTCCTGGGCGCCGAGCTCGAAGGCATGGCAGGTCCCGCCCGCACCGAGAGCAATGTTTCGGGGGGTGTATGGGCGCTGCGCGGGCACGTCCTCGCGCAGCTTCCTGGCGAGCGACTAACACCTTTCGTGCTGCTGGGTGGCGGGGCGCTCGGCGCAGGCAGCAACCCGACCGGCGCCGACAGCGACCCCGCGATTCACTTTGGAGCTGGCGCTAAGCTCGCCATCGACGACTTCCTGGGACTCCGGCTGGACGTCCGCGATGTGCTTTCCCAAAAGCATGCGGCGGAGCAAGGCACGCAAACACACCACCCCGAGGTGCTACTCGGAGCGTCCTTCAATCTCGACTTCTCGTCGCGCCCCACGCCTCCCCCGCCGGTCGCAGACCAAGACTCGGACGGCGTCGCCGACGCCGACGACGCTTGCCGCGATCAAGCCGGCCCCGCCCCCCGTGGCTGCCCCCTACCGACAGACAGCGATGGCGACGGCTTCATTGATGACAAGGACGCCTGCCCCAACGAGCGAGGGGCTGCGCCGATGGGTTG
This sequence comes from Myxococcales bacterium, assembly GCA_031408355.1. Lineage (GTDB taxonomy): Bacteria > Myxococcota_A > Polyangia > Polyangiales > Polyangiaceae > PMG-095. Next base: position 391 of record JANNWK010000655.1, on the reverse strand, counting down.
CCCGGATCTGGACACCGACCACGACTGCGTGCCGGTTCCCGTCGACCAGTGCCCCACCCAGCCCGGCTTGGCACCTTCAGGCTGCCCCGACCCGGATCCGGATCGCGACGGCGTGAAGGGCAGCAACGATCGTTGTCCGACGGAGGCCGAAACCAAGAACGGCTTCGAAGACGAAGACGGCTGCCCCGACGCGCTGCCCGAAAAGGTCAAGAAGTACTCGGGCGTGATCCCGGGCATCGAATTCGACCTGGGCAAGGCGACCGTCCGTCAGGCATCACTTGCCACGTTGGACGAGGCCGCAGGCGTGCTGAAGGAATTTCTGCAACTGCGCGTCTCGATTTCAGGCCATACCGACAACGTCGGTGACCGCCAACGCAACGTCGACCTGTCG
>JANNWK010000654.1:0-1696 GCA_031408355.1 Myxococcales bacterium | reverse complement strand
ACACGCCGCCGCCGCCCGCTGGATGGAGCGACTCAAGATCAAAGCGCAGGGCCCAGAGCAACCGATACGGGAGCTCTCGGGCGGCAACCAGCAGAAGGTCGCGCTGGCGCGGCTCCTGTACCACGACGTGGATATCATCCTGCTGGACGAGCCAACCCGCGGCATCGATGTGGGCAGTAAGGCCCAAATTTATGAGCTTATCGACCAACTTGCGCTGGCCGGCAAGGCGCTGCTCATGGTCTCAAGTTACCTGCCCGAACTGTTCGGCGTCTGCGACAGGATCGCCGTGATGCGTCGCGGGCGACTAGGTGAGGCCCGCGCCGTCCACGAATTGACCGAGCACTCCGTGTTGACAGAAGCGACCGGAACATGAAGAAAATCCTCCGTCAGCCTTGGTTTGCCCCGCTCACGGCGCTCATCCTGGTCTACTTGCTGTTCGTGGTGCTGAGCCCCGAAACGTTCGCTCGCCCCATCAACCTCGTCACGATGGCGCGGCAAACCGTGGTCGTGGGCATCGCGGCCGCCGGCATGACGCTGATCATCGTCTCGGGCGGCATCGATCTCTCGATCGGCTCATCGGTGGCGCTGACCACGGTGGTTATCGCGCGCATGCTCAACGCCGGTTTCGGTCCGTTTTCGGCCGCCTTGATCGGCATCGCGGTGGCGACGGCCGCCGGCCTCGTGATCGGCAGCGTGGTCAGTCGGTTCCGCATCACACCCTTCGTGGTGACGCTGGGCGCCATGACCATCTTGCGAGGCGCCGCCAAAGGTGCCGCGGGCGAACAGAAGATCGACGCCAACGCCCAAGGTCTCGACAGCCTACTGGGCGTCTTGCCGCCAGGCCAAAGTTGGATGCTGTTCCCACCCGGCGTATGGACGCTGCTGCTCGTGCTGCTCGTAAGCGCGGGACTTTTGCGGTACACGCGCTTCGGCCGCCATATCTTCGCGGTAGGTTCAAGCGAGCGCACGGCCAGGCTGTGTGGAGTGCCGGTGGAGCGGGTCAAGGTGGGCGTCTATTGCCTGTCCGCGGCGCTGGCGGGGCTGGCCGGCGTGATGGAGTTCGCGACCCTCACCGTGGGTGATCCCACCGACTCGGTCGGCCTTGAGCTTGAGGTGATCGCGGCCGCGGTTATCGGCGGCGCCTCGCTGCAAGGCGGAGAGGGTTCCATTCTCGGCACCGTGATTGGTGCCGCGCTGATGACGGTGATCAAGACGGGCTGCATCCACCTTGGTTTGCCCAACTATGTCCAAGAGGTGGTCACCGGCGTCATCATCGTCGTGGCGGTGGGCCTCGACCGCATCCGCCACTCGCACGGGGCTTCCCCCCAGCTGGCAGAGCCCGTGGCGACGGCCGCCGGGGCCGCTCCGAAGGGCGGCTAGAATGGGAGTTCCGCATGGGCATGGCTTGGCACCGCAACATTCCGCTATATGCAAGGTCGATGGCAAAGCCGCCGAGAACGCTGCCGCGGCGTGCATTGCTCGCCCTCGCCGGCGGGTCGCTGCTGCAGCTCGCTTGCTCGAAGCGCCGCGTCGCGCCGGGCAAGCGCCGGGTTGCCTTGGTCATGAAGTCGCTGGCCAACGAGTTCTTTCAAACGATGCTCGACGCGGCCAAGCAGCACCAGGCCGCCCACGCGACGCAGTACGAGCTTTTAGCCAGCGGCACGAAGGACGAGCGCGACGTGACCCGTCAGGTGGC
>JANNWK010000653.1:0-31413 GCA_031408355.1 Myxococcales bacterium | reverse complement strand
CCGGAGGGGATGACGATCGACAATCAGGGCAAGTGTCAGGGATGTCCCACGGGTCAGCAGCAGGATCCGAAGAGCGGCAAGTGCGTTGCGCAGAAGGTGTGCCCCGCCGGTCAAGATTTGATCCTCGGCCAGTGCTTCACCAAATGTCCCGATGGCTCGAAGCGCGACAACGCGGGCGGCTGCCCTAAGGCTGCTGTGGGGGCGGGCTGAGCGCCGCGGCCACGGTTTGCCCTGACTTTACTTCTGCCGCCAGCAACTTGGCTCCGGCTGCAGCTCAACGTGTCCGCTGACGCAGGGCTCCGCTTGGCCGCCCTCAAGCCGCAGTAAGAGGCGGCCCGCGTCGTCGATGCCGGCGCCGGTGCCGGCTCGGCCGTCGACGGTCAACTGCCGACCGAGGAGCGCATCGTAGGCTCGTAGCTCGTCCGTGATGCCGCCGAGCCCGCGCGTTTCAAGGCAAATGAGCCGGGCTTCGAGGGCTTCGAGCACGTCCGCTAGCAGTGCCTCGCGATTCAAGTCTCCGGAGCCCAGAAGCGCCAGCGAAGTGGCGCTGCGCTGCAGGCCTTCCGGAAAATCCGGCTGGCTCACGTTGAGCCCAATGCCGACGATCGCGTAGGTGAGCTCCGCGCCGCTGACCTGGCTCTCGACGAGCACGCCAGCGAGCTTGCGATCGCGGGCCAGCACGTCATTAGGCCATTTCACCAGGGCCTTCGCGACGACTCGCGTCGCCACGGCGTGGCGTACGGCCAGGCCGGCCGCGAGCGCGAGTCCAGGCGCCGTTTCGGCTCGCAGGTTGGCGCGCACGACCAAGGAGAACCACAAGCCTGCGCCGGCCGCGGACGTCCACTCGCTACCGCGCCGCCCGCGTCCCCGTGACTGGCTCTCCGCGCCAAAGATCGCGCCGTGCGGAGCGCCAGCGCGCGCTGCTGCGAGAGCGTCGTCGTTGGTGGACTCGGTGTGCTTGGCCCAATGGGTTGGCACGCCGAGCCGAACTCCGCGCGCCGCGAGTTCGGCTGCGAAGCGTTGCACGCCGAAGGCGGCGGTCGCTCCAGGCTGGGCGCTCGTCACCCGATGCGCTCGATGTCGAGACTGATGTCCGCAGCAGGCGCAGAATGGGTCAGCGCACCCACGCTTGCCACGTCCACGCCGAGCTCCGAAAGTTCCTTGATCCGTTCGAGCGTGAGGCCGCCCGATACCTCGACCAGCGCGCGGCCGCGCGCCTTGTCGACGGCTTGCTTCAGCGCCGCCTCGCCGAAGTTATCGAGCATGACGATCTCGGCTCCGGCTGCCAGCGCTTCGTCCAGCTGCTCGAGCGACTCCACTTCGACCTCGATTCGGCTGGTGTGCGGGGCATGCGCGCGGGCGCGCTCGACGGCCTCGCGGATCCCCCCGGCGGCCAGGATATGGTTGTCCTTGATGAGCACGGCCGAGCCGAGCGAGTCGCGGTGGTTGTGCCCACCGCCTATCCGGACCGCGTAGCGCTCAAGCACCCGCAGGCCAGGTGTGGTCTTGCGCGTGTCGGTGACGCGCAGTTTGCAGCCCGGCGGGACCGCTTCCACGAAGCGTCGCGTCAGCGTTGCTATACCTGAGAGTCGCTGCGCAAAATTCAGGGCTGTGCGCTCCGCCATCAAGATGGAGCGCGCTTGCCCCTCCACGACCCACAGTACGCTGCCCGGCTCAACCTGACTGCCTTCCTCGACCAATTCTTCGACGCGGAGGCCCGGGTCGACCCGGTAGAAGGCGCGTGCGAACACGTTGCCGCCACACACGACGAGCGAGCCCTGCGCGACCGCCCGACCGACGGCGCGCTCGTCTCTCGCTACCACGGCGGCGCTCGTGACGTCCCCGCCTTCAAGGTCTTCGCGCAGGGCGCGGTCGACCTGATCGTTCAGCAGAAAATCGGCGATCACCGGGCCAGACCGTAGCTGTGCAGCAGATACGAGGCAAACAGGTTACACAGCGCATGAAATACGATCGAAGCCCCGATGCCAGAGGTGCGGGCGCGCAGCAGCCCGAACACCAGAGCCGGAAAGAAGACCGCGAGTCGATTCAGATTCACCTCCGTGAGCAGGTGCCCGACCGCGAAAATGGCGCTGGCCAGTGGCAGCCCGAAACCGATGTTCGCCCCCAGCAGGCGGTAGGGCCTGCCCAAGGCTCTATCGAACGACGTTTGCAGGTAGCCCCGGTAGAAGGCCTCCTCGGGAAGCGCGATCACTAGGAGCTGCCCGAGCGCGTCCGCGAGCACCGGGCCGAAAGGTGCGGGCTGAAACTCCTCGACCTTCCACCAAATCCGGAAGCCGAACCAAAACCAGGGAAAGATCAGGGCTGCGGTGAGGCCCGCCGTGGCCAGAGCCTGTAGCCCTTCGCGGAGCAGCCGCTTGCCTTCGAGTGGCGCGGGCTCCAGGAGCCCGCCGAGGGACAGACCGAAATCCCGAATTTCGGCCAGATTGTCGCGCCCGACGACTAGCCAGTAGCTGGCGAGCAGGAAAGTGAAGCCGACGCCGGTCGCTGCCCAGGCTTCTGGGAGCAGGTAGGAGAGCGCGGTGGCCACGAGCGTCACCGCTGCGGCCACCCGGAGCGGCTTGGCCAGGCCGGCCCGCGGTGTGGGATCGCCCATCAAGCGTGTCCGCTCCGGCGCGAAAGCAATTTTCCGGCTGGATCCGAAGATTCGTTCGCGCACGCCGCGCGCGACTCTCCCAGGATATTCCCGCATGGGCTAAGGTCCCGCCCAAACAAGGCGCGCCCTCTGCTGCGTGCGCGCCGCCGGAAGCTGCTCTCACCGCGAGGATCCATGCTCGACCCGAATCTGCCCGACATCAATCCGGCTCGTAACCCGAACCCGCCTCCACCGCGGGTGAATTTTGCGAAATGGCCACCGGATGACGGCGCCCCGGGCGCGCCTCCGAGCCCCGGTGGCGGCGTACCAGCAGGCGGCGGGTACGACTCCGGTGATGGAAATTTCAAGAAGGGCCGTGTCGGTCCAATAGCGATCCTGATTGGTGTACTTGCCGTCGGAGGCCTGGGAGCGTTTCTAGCCATGGGCGCCAAGCAGGAGGCCGCCAGGTTCAGCATCGAACAAGGTGAAGAGGAGAAGAAGCGCATCTTTGTTTTGCCGAAGGCGGAGCAGGCCACGAAGTGGCGGGAGTGGTCGATCGGTGAGAAGAGCTTGGCCAGCGACGAGGTGCGGATGGAGGCCATCAAGCAGCTCGCCTGGAATCGGGATCCTGAGGGCGTGAAGGCGGCGATTGACGCTTTGTCATACCCGACTGAGCCCATGCAGGCCATGGCGGCCACTGCGTTGGCTGCGTACGGTCGGCCCATGGGGGAGCCGGGGCGCGACGCGCTCTTGGCCGCGCTGAAGAAGGCCGGGCCCGGGGCCAAGCCGCAGATCGCGTGGGCCTTGGTCGTACTGGGCGAAACCCGGGCGCTGGACGATGCCATGCAGCTTTATCGCCTGGGTCACCTGTCGAAGGTGCAGCGCCTCGGCGGCGGCGGCGCCTTTGATACCGACAAGATCGTGCAACTCGTCAGCCTCGACAAGCTGGCTGGGATGGCAGGCGACGAAAGCGCTGCGGTAAGGCAGCTGGTGGCCACCGTGCTTTCGGCCAACGCCGAGCCGAAGTGGACCGACACGCTGATCAAGTTGGTACAAGACAAGGACGCTGAGGTGGCGCGTCAAGCTGCGCCCGGTCTAGGGAAAATTGGCGAAGCTCGCGCTCGCGATCCGTTGATCGAAGCGATGAAGACAGCCGACAAGGAGAGCCGAAACAAGTACCTCGAGGCCTTGCGTGACGGCGTCGGCACCGAAGGCTTGGTGCTCGGTTTGGCCGCTGTGAATCAGGAAGACGAGAAGCTCTCCTGGTATCAAAAGAAGCAAATCTTCGACATGATCTTAGCGCTGAACGATCCGCGCGGCGGCAATGCGCTGTTCCAGTTCATCGAGAGCAAGCCGCATATTCACTACCAGACGCGGGCGGCCATCGCGCTGGCAGCCATCGGCGATGTCCGCGCCGTGCCAACGCTCGCCAAGCGCTTGCGCATGGATCCGCTGAAGATCTACAGCGACCAGTACGACTGGGAGATGATGCTGAAGCGCGACGACAACGAGCGTGTCGTTGCCGCCCGCATGATCGCCGATCTGGCGATGCTGCATCCTGACAAGCGACCACTGATCGCTGAGCAAGCCGAAGATGCCCTGATCTTCTGGATCCATGAACAGCCCTCACCTCACGCCAATGGCCTCCGGGCGCTGGCGGCGATGGAGTCGGTCAAGGATCTGGACGCGCTGCGCAAGTGGGCAAACCCGGACGCGCCGCTGCCCAAGGAAGGCCAGCAGCCGCCCATGCCCGAGGAGTGGGTCATCGCCCAGAGCGCCATGCGCTACGTCGGTTGGCTCAAGGACGCTCGGTCCTGGGGTGTGCTCGAGAAGGCGCTCACCGCGCGTCCGAAGGAGCTCGACGTGACCATGGATGGTCTGATGGTGGGTGGGGTCGCCATTTTAGGCATGACGCTGCGGGCGATTGGCGTGGGCGCGGCGGACGGCCTGTCCGAGTGGCGCGATCACAAGGCCTTCAAGCCGCTCTTCGAGTACGTCCAAGATCCGAAGAACAACGAACAGTCTCGGTTGCAAGCCTGCGCTGCGCTGGCCTGGGTGGCAGAGAAGGAAGACTTCATCGAGGTCGCCAAGAAGATTCAGGAATACTCCGGCCTTGAGAAGAGCGATCAGTTGCGTCGCGCTTGCCTGCTCGAAACCCTGATTCAACGCCCGGTACCGGGTACCGCTGGAGCCTTGATTTCACTGATGACGCCCGAGTCGGCGGTGGAGACGCGGCACCAAGTGGCGCGCGCCATCGCCAAGGGCGGCTTCGATCAGGCCCTAGAAGCGCAGTTGTTCCAAATGATGAACGACGACGCGCTGGTAAACGACGCGGCGCTGGCCTTGATGCTCGGTGGTTCCTCTGAAACGGCGGCTCGTGCCGTGGCGCAGTATGCGGGTAAGCCCAAGGCGGCGCTCGATGAGCTGGGGGACCTTTGGTATCGAAGCTTTGGCTACTGGTCCACGGAGGATCTCGAATCGGGGCTGATCTTCAAGTACGTGGACAACGCCGACGCGATCAGCAAGCTCAGCATTCGCCAGACGCAGCAGGAGTGGGCGCGGGTCATGCTGATGAGTCAGTTCGACAACCTGGCGTTCGACAACGGCCCCCATTCGTTCACGCGCGTGGTGCTTCGTACCCGCCTCTGGCAAATGGCCAAGGGTGACGACGATGCCAAGCGCGCGGGCGCGATTCGGGCTCTCAAGTTCATGAAGGAGCAGGGCGTTCTGCTGTCGCTTCGCGAGGAGAGCGGGCCGGTGGGCGAGCTGGCCCGGGCTGCTTACTTCGAGCTGATGAACCCCAAAGTCGTGCTCGACGTGAAGATCCCCGAAGACGCTAAGAAGTGAGCTGAAGCTTGGGCATGAGCCCGTGGCTCCTCCCTCGGCCGAGCGCCGCGAGCGTGTTGCTGGTGGCGCTCGCAGGTTGCTCTGCGCGTCACCAGGCAGGGCCCGGCGCTACGGCTGTGCCGTTCACTGGTGCCTATTCGGCAGCGACGACGCCCGCCTCTCCGGAGACGTGCTCGAATGCTGCCGACGACAACCAGAACGGCCTGACCGATGAGGGTTGCGGGCTGGAGATGGGCCTCGTGCAGTTCGTCGCTGGCTGGGGTTCGGCGCGAGCGGATGTCGATCTGCGCGTCATTGATCCTGACGGCGAACTTATCGAAGTCGGGCGCGTGGCCCGTGGCGGGCTGACGAAGGACCGCGACTGTCCCGGCAGGAGCAACGAATGCCGAGGCCGCAACCTCGAAAACGTCTACCAGACGGACGGTGAGCCTCTCAAGGGCGAGTATCGCGTGCGGGTTCGGCTCGAAGCGTTAGGCGGCGAGAGCCCGCCGATTCGCGTCATGCTCGGGACTCGCCTCGGCCCCGTGTCCCGATCCTTCGAGATTTTGCTGGAAACGCCGCAGTCTGAGCAGGAGGTCCGGCTGAAGAAGTTGTAAGCAAACCGGCCGGCTTGCCACAAATGAGCGGAGGCTTGGGAATGAAACCGCGGAAGCGTGGCTTCTGACCCCCATAATGCTAGGGTCAACCTGCTCCGCACTAAGGCAATCGCCCTTTCGCTCGGAGGCCTAAACATGGGTTCCCTCTCTCCTGTCCACTGGCTGCTCGTGATCGTTGTTGCCCTGCTCCTCTTTGGGCCTGGGCGCCTTGCCGGCGTCGGCAAAGGCCTCGGCGAAGGCATTCGCTCCTTCAAGAAGGGGCTGAGTACCGACGATGAGGAGCCAAAAGACGACGAGAAGCCGAAGCAGCTCGCGGACAAAAAAGACGACGCCTGAGTCGCTCCGCTAGCGTCGTCGCTGACGCCTAAGCTCAGCGCTTCGGTGGGTTGTTGGGCGTCGGCACGGAAGCGTGTTGGCGCGCGTTCAGGACGATGAGCACCACGACGAGGGCAAGCGGGATGGCAGCGGGGAAGAACATGGCTTGAGGCCGTACACTCTACCTCAAACCGAGGTCGAAGTTGGCAGCCTCGGCGGCCCGTGCCAAAGCTAAGTGCGATGTGGCCTGCTTCTCGCAGTTGCTCGGCCTGGGCCTCCAGTCTGGCCGTCGTCGGGGCGGTGATGCTACCCCTCGCAGTGTTTTTGCCGCCAGCGCTGGCCCTCGCAGGCGACCCCCAGGACTATCGACGGCCGCTCCCGTCGGGCGCCAGCTCCAAACTATCGCGAGCCAGCCGGGCTGCAGGCCTCGCTCCAGGTCAATGCCTGGCGGAGCTGGCCCGGCGCAAGCTGGCCGTGAAACGCTGGAAAGGGTTTGCCATTGGCGTGGCGACTCCCGTGCGGCTTACCGGGCCCATCGCGGGAGTGCGCTTTGTCAGCCCCGGCGGCAAAAGTCCCTACGGCGTCTTGGATTGCCGGCTGGCCATCGTGCTCTCAGAGCTCGCAGAAGTGCTGGTACGGCACAACGTCGTTGAGGCTTGGGTCGACAACATGTATCGGCCCCGAGCCCACTTGCCGGGCAAGAAGAAGGCGAGCCAACACTCCTACGGCCTGGCCGTCGACATGACGCGATTTAGGCTGGCCGACGGGGAGGAGTTGATCGTCGAACGTGACTTCATGGGGACACTCGGTGAGGCCGCGTGCGGCGCTGAAGCTCGGGCTCAAGGGCTTGAACCGAAGGCCGTGCAACTCCGCAGTCTGATCTGCGACGTCGCTCGCTCGGAGCTCTTCCATCACATCCTGACGCCCAACCACAACGCGGCGCACCGGGACCATTTTCATCTGGATATTGCGCGCGGCGCCCGGCAGCGCATCATCGAGTAGCTCGCTTGCGCCCCGGCCTAGCTGGCCGTCGTTTAGCTCTCGGCGGCGGAGGCTGCGGCCTTGGCTCTCAGTCGCTCGCGGGCGACTTCAATGACCATCGGCATGACGCTAAGCAAGATGATCGCGAAGATCACGAGCTCGAAGCGCTTCTTCACAATCTCCGTATCGGCGAAGGCGTAGCCGAGCGGCACGAGCAGGCCCACCCAGAGCGCCGCGCCCACCACGTTGAACACCACAAACCGCCGGTAGCCCATCTGACCAATGCCAGCTACGAACGGCGCGAAGGTGCGTACGATCGGCACGAAGCGGGCGATGATGATCGTCTTCGGCCCATACTTTTCATAGAAGAGCTGCGTCTTCAGCAGGTGCTTCTTGTTCAAGAGCCGCGAGGTCTCGCTGGTAAATACCTTCGGCCCGACCAGCTTGCCCACCTGATAGTTCACGGCGTCACCCAATACGGCCGCCACGAACAGCACCAGCATGGAGACGGGCAGGCTGGGCGCGAAGCCGCCCGCGTCGAGCCCGAGCCGAGCTGGGTCCATCGCGCACAAGACGCCCACTGCGAACAGCAGCGAGTCGCCGGGCAGGAAGGGCGTCACCACCAGGCCCGTCTCGGCGAACACGATACCGAACAGCACCAGGTACAAGGACGGACCCATCGTTTGGGCCATTTGGACCAGGTGCTTGTCGATGTGGCGGATGAAGTCGAACAGGGCGAGAAGGACGCTCACGGTGAGGGGGCTTTACGGCGAACTTGAGCCGGCAGCAAGCCGCTCTCGCGTGGAAGGCGAACGGAGTCGTTGATCCGATAGGGGATCACCGCAACGTCGAAGCCCTTCAAGTATCCGGGGAGGGTGTCGTAGCTGCGGTGGCCCAGGAGCTTGATGTTGGGCATGCCGGCGAGGCGCGCCGGAGCACCTTCAGCAGGTGCTCGAACTCATACCGCCCGCGTAACCTTCGGCCGTGGCGCAGCTGTGAGAACCAGGGCGGCGTCCAAATGTCCAGAACCTCGAGCGACGGCCCGATACGCTCGACGGCGGCGTATCGCCAGGCGTTTTGCAGGCCGACGCGGTGCTTGGTGTCCGGGCCTTGGCTCGGGCCACGAACTTGAACGGGCTCTGCTTGCCAAAGTTGACGAACACGACTCGGTGCTGCTTGGCCACGCGACTCATCGCATGTTGCTTGTTCGTCCACATGCCGTCGTCCCAGGGCTGGGACGAGAGACAGACGATCATGAGAGGGCGCGTCATGCCATCCAAACGGCCAGGGAATCGGTCGGCGTGCAAAAACTCCAGAACGATGCAGGCCCCCGCTCGATTCGTCGAGCGAAGGCCACCCGAATCGAGGTATAAGTGTCCGGTTGCCCGAAGTCCTAGCTCGCGTCACCAGCCGCGCCATTGACGGACCGCGTGGGCCGGATGTGGTCCACCGCGTAAGGGTCGCGCGGGAGTGGCTTGTCGTGGGCGAGGTGGTCGAGCTGGAGCTGCCGCGGAACCTGGCGTGCGCGGGCTGCAGCGGTGGCGGCTGTGACGCCTGCGATCGTTCGGGCGCGATCACGCTGCGCCGTCGGGACGAGCCGGCCGAGTTCGTCGAGGTCACGCTACCGGCTCGCTCGGCGGACGAAGTTCCGGACTCGGCGGGCTTGACGCTTCGGATCCCAGAGCAAGGTGGGTTGCCGGCTGCTGGGTCGGAGTTGCCGCGCGGGGTGCTGCTGCTCACGGTGGTGCCCAGCAGCGAGCCGGATCGGTCGGTCAGGGTGCTGCGCGGGGTGCCGTCGAAGCGGCCGCCGTCGATCGTGGCCGTGGGGCAAGAGCCGGGTGTGAGGAGCGAGGTGCGGCTTCGGGCGAGGCCTTCGGTGCTGGTCGGTGTCGCGCTGGTTGCGGTGCTGCTGTGGCTGCTGCTTTTGGTTTGGCTTCGGCTGTCCGGGCGGGGCTAAGCTTCGGCCTTGCAGGCACGGTCAGGTTGGGTGCCAGGGCGTGTGAAGGAGCCGGAAGCCGAATGAATCCAGTCTTGATGGCGCTCATCATCGTGTCGCTGTCCGGAGCCTTCGCCTGGAAGGCGCGCCGGCGTTGGCACTTGCTGAAGGTGGGGAGCGCTACCTGGGAGAGCCGCTTCGGAGACGTGGCGGAGCGTGTCCGGGCCGTCTGGACGTACGCGTTCTATCAGAAGAAGATGCGCAACTACCTGCTGGCGGGGCTGGCGCATCAGCTTATTTTTATGGGATTTTCGGTGTTGCTGCTGCGCACGTTGATCCTTTGGGGGCGCGGCTTCGACCCGACTTTCAACTTGTTCATTCTGGGTCCCGAGCCCGTGCTGGGGCTGCCGCTCGGGCACGTGTACGCGTTCCTGAAGGACGTGTTCGCGCTGCTGGTCATCGTGGGCGCTAGCGTGTTTGTGTATTTTCGGGCCGTGAAGCGCGAGAAGCGCATGACCCTGAGCGGCGAGGGGCTGGCCATTCTCGGCATCATCATCACCATGATGCTGGCGGACTTGACCTACGACGGCGCTGGCCTGGCGCTGCGTGAGCGGCTTGCGGTCGGCGTTTGTGGCGCCGATCCGGCCTGGTGCGCGCGCGCTGGGACGCTGCTCTTGCCACTCGGGCCGGCGCAGGGCGCGGGCTATCACGCGTTCCCGGAGCCGGGCGGTTCCCTGCTCGCATTGCTACTCTCCGGTCTCTCCCTGCCCACGCTCGTCGTGCTCGCCCACGCGGGCTTCTGGACTCATTCGACATTGGTCTTGGTGTTCCTCAACATCCTGCCGTACTCGAAGCACTTTCACATCATCACCTCCTTGCCCAACGTATTCCTGGGCGATCTAACGCACCCCGGTCGCCTCCGCCCCATCGCAGAGAACACCGAGCAGTTGATGGCGGCGGTCGAAAAGGCCACTGAAGGGGAGGATCTGTTGGCGGCGCGCATTGGCTACGCGCGGATCAACCACTTCAGTTGGAAAGACGTGCTGGATTTCTACACCTGCACCGAGTGCGGCCGTTGTTCGGACAACTGTCCAGCCTTCTTGACGGGCAAGCTTTTGTCGCCCAAGCAGCTCACGCTCGATCTGCGTGACCACCTTTACGGCCGCGAGCAGGAGCTAGAGGCGGAGAAGCAGCTGAAGCCGGTGGATCTCGTGCCGGAGATCATCCACCCCGACGTGCTTTGGGCCTGCACTACCTGTCGCGCCTGCGAGGAGCAGTGCCCCGTCAACATCAGCTACGTCGATAAGATCGTTCAGCTGCGACGGAACCTCGTGATCATCAAGGGCGAGTTCCCGCAAACCTTGGCCAAGCCGTTCGAGGGCATGGAGACCAACGGCAACCCCTGGAATTTGGCGCGTGTCGACCGCGGCACGTGGGCGGAGGGGCTGGGGCTCAAAATGTTCTCCGAAAAGCCCGACGCCGAGGTGCTATTTTGGGTCGGCTGCGCCGCCAGCTACGACGACCGCGCCAAGAAGATCGCTCGCTCCACCGCCAAGTTGCTGCTGGTGGCTGGTGTGGACTTCGCGATTCTGGGTGAGGAAGAGACTTGCACGGGGGATCCGGCGCGCCGCGCCGGCAATGAGTACCTCTTCACGATGTTGGCGGAAACCAACGCTGCGACCCTAAACGGCTACAAGCAGCAAGGCGGCATCAAGAAAATCCTCACTACCTGCCCGCACTGCTTCAACAGCCTAGCCAACGAGTACCCGGATTTCGGCGCGAAGTTCGAGGTCATCCACCACACGGATTATATGCTGGGGCTCGTGGCGGAGAAGCGGCTGGTGCCCACGCAGCCCGTCAAGGGTCGCGTCGTTTACCACGACTCCTGTTACCTCGGCCGCTACAACGGCATCTACGATTCCCCCCGCCAGATCCTCGAGGCTATCCCAGGCGTGGAGCTGGTCGAGGTCGAGGAAGCGAAGCGGCAGAAGGGGCTGTGTTGCGGCGCGGGCGGTGGGCAAATGTGGATGGAGGAGCAGAACAAGGAGCGCGTGAACGTGAAGCGCTCGCTTCAGCTCATTGACACCGGCGCCAAGACCATCGCCAGCGCCTGCCCGTTCTGCATGACGATGCTGCAAGACGGCGTGAAGTCTCAGTCGAAGGAAGAGGAGATCCAAAACCTGGACGTGGTGGAGCTGCTCGCGCTGTCCTGCGGCGTCGCCGAACGCCCGACCAGCGGCTTGGCGGAAGGCGCCGCGCCGGCGGCCTAGTCGCGTCGCGCCAGCGCAATCGCCCGCAATCAGCCGCGATCGCCCGGGCCTCTGGCGTTTTTCGGGAGGAGCGATAGGCTCTCCCTCTGTCCCAAATGCCCGCCCCCAAGGCGCTGATTCACGAATTCGCGACGCCTGACCTTCAGCCTCCGCTTGCGGGGCCGGCACGGCACTACGATTGTGATGTCTGCGGCAAGCAGTTCGAAGGCGAGCCGGCGGGTTCAGGCTTGTTCATGTGGACGCGGGGCGAGGAAATCCGCTTCGAAGAGCCTCCGCTCTGCGACGAGTGCGCCTCCAACGTCACGCTCGACGCGCTCACACGCTGGGAAAGCGAAGAGGAAGAAGAGGGCTGAGCCGCGGCTTGGCTATTGTAGGGCCGTTGGCTCGTGGTCGACTCTGCGCAGCGGTGGGCTTCGCTCGAGCAACTCCTGCGCCGACGCGCGGAGCGGTAGCGGCGTGTCGACGCCGTGCACGACTTCCAGCAGATCGCAGCGATTGCACACGGCCAAGAGCGGCATGGCGATCCGTCCCGGCGTGCCTGGATTGAGCAGCAGCGTCAGGCGCACGCGAGGGCGCCGCAGCCAGCGTGGACTGTCGGCCAGAGCGCTGACGACGGCACTTGGCTGTGGGCGTCGCGCAGCGAGTCGGACCACGTCGTCTTCCGTCAGCCGCGGATTTCCCAGGAGTTGACGGATGACCAGCGGGTGTGGATCCCGCAGCAGCTTCTCGAAGACCCTGCGATTCGGCGTGCGCGCGAGGCTGCGTCGCTCACCGACCGTGAGCTCGCGGCCGCCGCCGTAATCCGGCACGGGAGGCTCGGAACGGACGCGACCCGTTGCTTCGGGCCCACCGCGCAGCAGGCGGGCCAGGCTCAGCAGCCTGCGTTCTTCAGCCTCCTGCCGCAGTCGCTCGACCAGGGCAGAGTCGCGATCCCCCACCAGCAGGATCGCGACGACGATGAGCGCCTCACGCGATGCCGGGCAGGCTCGCTCGCCATCCTCACACAAGCTCGAGAGCAGATCTGCCGCTTCGGAATCAGCAAGCTCGGCCAGGTGGGCGCGCAACCACCCGACCCTGAGCCCCACGTCCGTCAGGGACAAGAGCACACGCAGTAGCCGCTCGGTGCCTTCGAACATGCCGTACCGACCTTAGGGGAGCATGAGGCCGAGCGCGGGCCTTGTCGAGGTGCCAAGCGGAGCGCCGTCGGGCCTGCTCGCTCCCGCCATTTTCCGGGCTATGCTCGCGGCGCCAAGATGGCTCGCGCTGCCCCTCCCGCCCCCCTTGAGCTGCTTGCGGCCCGGTTTCGCGAGCGAATCTTGCGGGCTCGCCGACAGCTGGGCCTTGCGCTGCTGCTTTTGGGGCTCTTGGCGGGCGCGCTCCTGGCCAGAAATGGGACAACGCTGACTCGACTCGGGGGCGCGCTGCTGCTCCTGTCGGGCGCTTTTGCGCTGGCTGCTGTCGTCAAACGCGGGCGGCGCACGCTACGTGAACGGCGACGCCTGCTCCAGGCCACCCTGTTGCAAGCGGCGCCCGAGGTGGGCGCCAAGGCGCTGCGGGCTCTCAGCTTGCTCGAGCGCGCCGGGTCGGGTTCGCCGGAGTCGCTGGAGTCACCGGATCTGGCGAGGCTCCATTTCCAGCGCGTGCTTGCACTCGTTCCGGCCGCGGTGATTGAACGCTGGACAGCGCGGAAGGCCGACCGGACGCGGCTGCTCGTGCTCGCGGTGGTCGTCGCGTCCGGAACCGCGCTGGCTCTTGATCCATCGAGAGTCCTTGAGGGGCTCAACGTGCTCGTGGCGCGAAACGGTCGGGCTCCCATCCCGATGTTCTGGTTGGGGCAGTTGAGCGTGGAAGCGCAGCCGCCAGCCTATTTGCGGCGTGGAGAGCGATCGCTGTTTCCGACGGGGGTGGCGTACGAGCCGGCCGGCAGCGTCATTAGCTTCCACGGCATTCCGGAGCGCGAGGGACGTGTGCTCGTGCTGGTCGGCAATGGTCGAGAGGTCCCGTTCGTGAGCGACGGCGGAGGTGGCATGGCAGCGCGTTGGGTGCTCAATGAGAGCGTGCAGCTGAGCGTCGCCGCGCGTTTCGGCGGCGTGCTCATCCCCGAGCCGGAACGGCTCGAGTTGCGACTCGTGGCCGATGTAGCTCCGCGCGTTGAGCTCGAGGGTGCCCCGCGCAGCCTGTCGCTCAAGGATCTCCAGGCACTCGAGCTTCGCTACGACGTCAGTGACGACCACGGGCTTCGGGAGATCGCGCTGGTGCTGCGCTCCGGATCGCGCGAAGACCGACGCACGCTGGAACGGCTCGATGGTGAGGCCAAGAGTCATAGCGGCGCGCAGGCGCTCTCGCCACGCGACGGCTTTCTTCGGCGTACGTTTCTGCCGGTCGAGGTCTTCATCGAGGCTCGCGACAACGACGGAGTTTCGGGGGCGAAGTGGGGTGCGAGCCAGCCCATCGTGCTCATCCCCGCCGGCGTGGGGGAGGGGGAAGTCGCTCGCTTCGCGGCGCTCTCCGCGGCGCGGAAAGCGCTGGTGGACGCGCTGGCGCGAAGCATGGCGGGTGCAGCGGGCGCCGGCGGGGACAGCCGCGCGCCACGGTCGGCTGAGGTTGAGCGCAAGGAACAGCGAGAGCTCGTGAAGCAGGCGCTGGTGCCGCTGCAGAGCTTCGTCTCTGCCACGCACGCCGGCCTGCCCGTGTCCCGACCCTTGCAAAGCTTCCTACTCGGCCAGGCCCGTTCCCTGGAGCGACCCGCGGCCACTCGCGAAACGTTCCTGCGTCGCTTGGAGGACGTGCTGCTCGCGGTGGATGCGGCACTGCGAGCCACGGGTGATCGCGACGCGGAGACGGTGGCCAAGCGCCTCGGGGATGTCGCCGAGGAAGTCGCGGACGCGAGCCGGCTGGGGCAGGAATCGGAGCAGCGAAAAGCGGCATCATTGCGGCTCGGCGCAGCCCTGCCGGTGCTTCAGCGCGGCGCCGACGCGCTCTTGGGCCTGAGCGAGCTCGGAGCGGATTTGGGCGGCGTTGCGCACGGAGAGACGCGACGTATTCAGCGCGCGCTCGGCGCCAAGAGCTACCTGGAAGCGGAGCTTGCGGCTCGTCACCTTGCCGCGCGTCTACGTCGACCCAAGCCCTCTTTCAGCTCAGCCGGCGGCGGTGGCGTCGAGTCGGGCGGAGCCGAGGGCGGCAGCGGCGGTCCGGCCCCGCCTGGCGAGGTATCGCAGGCGCATCGGCAGTTCCAAGAGCTGCTGCGGGAGCTAGCCCAGCTTTCGGCAGAGCATGCGGGGGAAGTCGCTGCTGTGGAAAGCGCCCTCCAGGCCGCCGAACAGGGTTCGGAGGACGTGGAGCTCCAGGCTCAGGCCAAAGCGCGAGCTGAGGCCTTGCGGCAGGCGTTCGAGCGGTTGCCGGACTACGCGCCTGGCCAAACTCCGGCAGAGCAGGCGGCGGCGCTAGCTCGTGAGCACGGTCGCGCCATGGCCGAAAGTGTGGCCAGGCTGGGACTATCGGCGTCTGGGTTTGCCCAACGTGTGAAGGAGGCCAAGCAGAGCGCGGCGAGCGCGAAGGGCCAGCTCGGCGGCGCTCGTCAGGCGCCGGGTTCAGCTGGGGTTTCGAGTGAAGCACTGAACCAGGCCGAGGCAGAGCTGGACCGGCAGCTGGCCTGGCTCGACGAACTCGCACAGAAGGCTCAAGGCAGCACCGATGCGCGCTCCAAAGACGCCATGGAACAGGCGGGCAAGCGGGAGCAGTCGTTCGCGGAGCGAGCGCAGAACCTCTCGGGTCGTGGCAGTCACGGTGAGGCCGCGCTGCCGAGCGAGGTCGCAGAGGCGCTCGACAGGGCAGAGGGGTTGATGCGCGAGGCGGCGCGCGAGCTGCAGCTCGGAAGGGGAGAACGCGGCCTCGAGCTTCAGCGTGAGGCGCAGCGCTGGCTCGACCGGGATAGCGACGACGGCAAGGCTGACAAGGGCGACGAGAGTGAGCAGGACGGCCAGGAGTCCGAGGCCGAACAGAAGGACGGTAACGGGGGGCGAATGCGTACGGACGCGGGGGTGCCAGGCAAGGACAAGAACCGCCGCGCCGACGACTTTAGGGAGCGCGTCCTGAAGGGCCTCTCGCGCGACAAGGGTGGGCGACTCAGTCCCGCCGTGAAGCGCTACGCGGAAGGCTTGCTGCAGTGAACAACCTGGTCGGTTTCCTGGCGCTCTTGCTGGCGTTGACGCTCGACTTTCGCGCTAGCGCGAGCCTGGCTGGCTTCCAGCTGCAGGCGCTTTCAGATGCGATTACCGAGATCGATCTTGAGCGAGCGCAAAGGCTTGCCAGCTCGAACGCTCCAGAGACTCCGCAGTTCTTGAGTGAACGCGCCCGGCTCTTGGTCTATTTGGGTGACTGCGTCGGTGCCAGCGCGCTGCTCTCGAACCCGGCCGTGACCGAAACCAAAGACGGGGCGCAGTTGGCGGAGCTGGCTCGGTCCTGCGCGCGCGCAACGGCGGCGGGCTTCGTGATCGAGGACAAGACGCGCGGCCTCTGGCTACGCCTGCAGGACGACGCGGATCGCGTATTTGCGCCGTTTGTTTTCGAGGTCGCCGAGATGGCGCGGGATCGCATCGGCGCCGAGCTGGGCGTGACTCTACCTCGTCCGCTACGTATCGATATGGTGCGTGACCTGTTCTCACTCTCCGCGGTGACGGGTCTGCCGCTCGAAGCGGCCGAAACTACCGGCACTCTGGCGGTGGCTCGCTTCGGTCGCATCATCATGCTTTCGCCTCGCGCAACACGCTCGGGCTACCACTGGCAGGACACGCTCGCCCACGAGCTCACGCACCTCCTGGTTACGCGTGCTACCCGCGATCGAGCCCCGCTGTGGCTTCAGGAGGGGATCGCGAAACGCGAGGAGAGCCGTTGGCGCGACGAGCGACCGTTCGACGCCAAGGAATGGGCAAACGAGACGGCGGCGCGCGCGTTGCGGAATGGGCGCGCCGTCGGCATCGACAAATTGGGTTCGTCGATCGCCATGTTGCCGACGCCAGAGGCCGCCGCAACGGCTTACGCCGAGGTACAGAGCTTCGTCGGTTACTTCGTGCGCGAGCAGGGAGAGCCTGCGCTTCGGTTGCTCTTCGCCGATCTCAAAGGGCTGCGCTCGGACGACGCAAGCGAAGCGCTGAGGAGCGTCACCGGCTACGATCTCTCGGCCTGGAACCGACGCTGGCAAGCGAGCTTGCTGGCTTCGGCCTTCGGGCAGATCGCGGAGCCCAGGCGTGGTCGAGCCACGGACGGACGCGATCGCGCTCGGCGCGCGCGCTTGTCCGACCTCCTGCTCGGGGGCGGGCACGGCGCTGAGGCCGCCATGACGCTTGGCCCCGGGGAGGCCGGTGCCGATCCCAGCTACCGTTTTCGGCTGGCCCGCGCTGAGCTGGCGCGCCAGCGCCCCGAAGAATCGGCCCGGCGGCTTGGCGTGGAAACGGAAATTGGCGGCGTATATGGACCCTGGTTTGCGCTCCGTGGTCGCCTTCTCGAGCTTCAAGACCCGAAGGCGGCCGATCGGTCGTTTCGACTCGGGCTGGCGTTTGATCCGTTAAACGAGGAGGTCGCCTGCGAAGGCCGCTTCACCGTGGGTGATAAGCCGGACGAGCCGCGCATGCCGGCACTGCCCGAACGCCGCGCCCTTTGCGAAGCTGCCCGCGCGCTTCCGCGAGATTGACCAGGGACCTTGGCTCCGCCTACGATGGCCGCTCGAATTCCGCGAGCTTCAACGGATTTTTGGTGAGCCTCAGTACCTTCGCCGCCGCCCAGATCCTGCGCGCATTGCCGCGCGTCCAGCTCAGCCGGGCTGTCGGTCGTCTCTGCGACCAGCCCATACCGCCAGGCCTCGCGCGAGCCGTTGAGCGCGCCTACTGCCGCGCTTACCGCGTGAACATGGACGAGGCTGAAGGGAGCATTGGCTCCTATCCCAGCTTTGACGCCTTCTTCACCCGGCCGCTCAAGAAGGGAGCTCGCCGTATCAGTACGGACGCGGCGGTGAGCCCGGCGGACGGCAAGCTGTCGTGCGTGGGACGAATCGACACGGGCGCTCGTATCCACGTGAAGGGGCAGCTGTACGAGGCGGGCGAACTCATCGGCGACGACGCTGACGCTCAGCGTTATTCGGGCGGCCAGTTTGCGGTCGTGTACCTGGCGCCGGGTGACTACCATCGGGTCCATTCGCCAGTCGACGGGCAGATCACTTTGCTGCGTGGCATGCCGGGCGATTTGTTTCCCGTGAACAGTATCGGCGAGCGCCACGTGCCGCAGCTTTTCGTGCGCAACAATCGAGTGGCGTTCGCGATCGACACTCGCCAACTCGGGCGCGTCACGATCGTGATGGTGGGCGCTACCATTGTTGGTCGGATCAGCGCGACTGCCAAACCCGGCCCCGCCGTACCGCCCGGTCTGAGCCTGATCGAGCCCGGTTTGCCCGTCGCCCGTGGCGACGAGATCGGGATGTTCCACCTCGGCTCTACCGCTGTGGTCTTGTTCGAGCCGGGGCTTACTTTGACGCGCGCTACCGGTGTCGTGCGCCTGGGCGAGTCATTGGTTTCCCCATCATGAGCGAGCCCACGGACGAAGTGCCGCCTCAAGTCAGCGATCTTGAGCTCGGGCCGCCGCCAGCGGGCGAAGCTGCGGTGGACACGGATGACGTTGAGGTCATGCCGCAAGCGACTGACGCGCGGCTGGCGTCGGTTCGCCCCGAAGACTCGATGTCCCCAACATCGCGTAAGCTCGCGCCGCCGCCTAAGCCTAGGCGAGATTCGCAGCGGCCTCTTGGGTCCAACTCGAGTTTTCCGGCGCCGAGCGAGCTGACGAGCAGTCGCGCGGCGCCTGCCATCTCGTTCAGGGATGCCGCGGCCTCGTCACGCGAAGCGGTAGCCGCCGCCCTCACCGGTAGCGACTCATTGCGGGCCATTGGCGAAGCGCTGGCCCAGAACTCAAGCGGCTTCCCCGCCTCGGAAGTGCCGACTGGGAGCAGACCGCCAGTGCCACGGCCCCGGTCGCAGCCCGCGCTGCAGGCGCTCCGGGACTCGAGCTTTCCAGCTTCCGGGCAAGCGCCGCCCAGTCAGGCCCCCGACACGCAAGTGTCGCAGGACCTCGCGAAAGCGACGGGCCGCAGCGACCCCCCGCGCTCCGCCCATGCGGACGCTACGATCACGATCCCGGACGACCAGGTACCCTTGTCGGCGGCGCCGCCGTCTTCCGCTTCGGTGTTCGCGAGTCGCATCATCGCCGTCGGGGTGCGTTCCGATCTGCCGCCACCTCCGCTCGAAACCGTCGAGCCAGCGCTCGCTGCGGAATCGCCGTCGGAGGTTCCAGACACCGCGGCTCCGGAGCCGGAGGCCGCGACCGAGGTGGGCTCGGCGGCTGAGCCGCCCGACCACGTCGAGACGGTCCCGCTCCCGCCCGTCCAGTTCGTCCCGCCAGCGGCGCCTGCCGCGGCCCACGAAGTCTCCGAGCCAGTCGCGCGCGCGGAGCACGCCGAAGTCGAGGCGGGTCCTGATTCTGCCGACCGCCTTCAGATCGAGGAGCTGTCGCGCGATGACGCGCCGTCGCTCCTGCCCGACGAGCCGTCGACACCGCCTCAGCAGGCCGCCGCCAAGGCCGACGGCAAGCAACCTCCGCCGCCTCCCAAGCGCCCACCCGGTGCCGCCGCCTTGGAAGCCGCGGCAGCGTCCCCCGAGGCGGAACAGAAGAAGAAGGCCAAGCAGAAACGCGCCTGGTGGGAGGAACTCTTCAGCGAGGATTTCGTCCGCGCAAGTTTCAAGGTCACCGAGCAACAGATCAAGAAGGAGGTCACGTTCGTTGAAGAGAGCCTTGGCGTGGCTGCTGGCGGAATTGTGCTGGATTTGGGCTGCGGTTCGGGCCAGCACGCCGTCGAGCTGGCGAGCCGAGGCTACGGCGTGGTGGGCTACGACCTGTCGCTCTATCAGCTGGCGCTCGCGGCAGACGTCGCGCAAGAACGTTCGCAGAAGATCAACTTCCTGCAGGGCGACATGCGCGAGATGGCGTTCGAGGAGATGTTCGACGGCATCTTCTGTTGGAACACCAGCTTCGGGTACTTCGAAGAGGACAAGAACTTCGCGGTCGCCGAGCGGGTCTTCAGGGCGCTACGCCCCGGGGGCATGTTCCTGGTCGACGTTGTGAATCGCGACTTCGTGGCTGCCCACACGCCCAGCTCCGTGTGGTTCGAGGGTGATTCGTGCGTTTGCATGGACGACGCCGTGATCGACTACTTCACCAGCCGTCTGCGCGTTAAACGTTCGGTGATCTTGGACGACGGTCGCACGCGCGAGTGTACCTATTCGGTGCGGCTGTATTCGTTTCATGAGCTCGGCAAACTGCTGCACGAGGTCGGCTTTCGTGTGACCGAAGTGAGCGGCCACCCGGCAACGCCAGGCGTCTTCCTCGGGCAGGCCTCACCCCGCATCCTGATGTTGGCGCAGCGCCCCTAAAGCGCCGATCCTTTTTGCGCCCACTGCGTTCTAGAGCCAGTCTCAGCTGCACGAGACCTTGAGGCCACCGGCCTCTTCGCGGCACTGGCAGCTTGAGCCGAGCACGCGCTTCACGCAGCCGCACGTGGGCTTGTCGGCGCACTCCTTCAACCAGCTGCAGGCCGCGCCGCCGCTGACGCCCTCGTCGCAATACCAACCCGCCGGGCAAATGCCTGCGCCACAGGGGCTGCAGGTGCCGTCGTCGCAACTTGGCGCCTTGGCGGCAGTGCTCGCCGCGGGCGAGTCCTCCTGCTCCGCCGTCGTTGGGTCGGTGTCGGTGCTGGTTTCGGTGTCCGCGGCCGAACTAGCGCTTTCGTTGGGCGTCTTGGCTGCGGTGCCCGCCCCGGACCCGCCGCAGCTGGCGCCGAGTAGGCCAAGTAACAACGGGAGAACGAAGCGCATCGCGGCCTCCCATATACGTCTTGCAGCGGCGGGGGTACAAGCGCCTCGTGGATCTGGCTGCCGCCGTGAAAGAGGCGTTGCCCGGGCTCGTTACAAGCGAGCGAGCCGTCGATCGGAGCTTCTACGCTCGCGACGCCTGGCCGCGTCACCTGATCGTCGAGGCGAACGCGCCCGAGCAGCGGGAGCAGCCGGCGCTGGTGGCGTGGCCCGATAGCGACGAGCAGGTGCAGGCCCTGGTCGGGTTGGCGAAGCAACGCGGAATTCCACTTGTCCCCTACGGAGCAGGCAGCGGTGTTTGTGGGGCTGTCCGGCCCTCGGCAGGCTCGATCGTGGTGGACAGCAAGCGCCTCAAGCGTTCAACGGTTCTGCGTGACGAGGGCGTGGTCGAGGTGGAGGCGGGCGTCCTCGGAATCGATCTGGAGCAAGCTCTCGAACGCCAGGGTCTCACCGTCGGCCATTTCCCCTCGAGCATTCTGTGCTCGACCGTCGGTGGCTGGGTGGCGGCGCGCGGTGCCGGTCAGTGCTCAAGCCGCTACGGAAAGATCGAGGACATGCTGAGCTCAGCTGACTGCGTGCTCGGCACCGGCCAGCAGGTGACCTTCACGCGTCGTACGGGTGGCCCGAACCCGCTCGGCCTGATGGTTGGCTCGGAAGGTACCTTGGGTTTCATCACCCGAGCCAGGTTCAGCTTGCACCCAGCTCCCCGAGAACGCGTGTTTTTGGGCTATCGATTGGCGAGCTTCGAGCTCGGGGCCGAGGCGATGCGGACCTTGATGCAAGCAGGGCTTCGCCCCGCGGTCTTGCGGCTCTACGATCCCATCGACTCATACCTGCTCGGTCGCGGCAAGGTGAGTGATGAGCGTAGCCCGGAACGGCGCAGCTCCGGTTTGCCTGGAGGCTTCTGGTTACGCCGCGCGCTCAGCGTGCCGCGGCTTCTCAACGGCGGGATCGCCGGCTTTGAGCGCTTCTTCAGCGCTTCGGCGACTTTGATTGTGATCTTTGAGGGTGAGCCCGCGGAAGCCCGCGACGACGCCGCGCGAGCCGAGCGCCTGCTACGCGAGCTTGGGGCCGAGCCGCTGGGGGAAGGGCCGGCTCGCGCCTGGTTTTCCCACCGCTATGCCGTCAGCTATCGACAGTCCAAGGTGTTTCAGCAGGGCGCTTTCAACGACACCTTGGAGGTCGCAGCTCCCTGGTCGCGGCTCTTGGCGGTCTATGCGGCTGTCAGGCGCGCGGCCGGCGCGCACGCCTTGGTGCTTGCCCACCTCAGTCACGCCTACCCGGATGGTTGCAGCATCTACTTTACGTTGGTGGCGACCCGGCGCGGCGCCGCGCTTTCGCGCTATGATTCTCTGATCGACGCAGCCCTCGGGGCGGCACTCTCCGAGGGCGCGACGCTCAGCCATCATCATGGAGTTGGCAGGAGCAAGGCCAAATGGCTTGACCTTGAGCTCGGTGGAGGTCGCGCTGCGCTGCGCCGCGTCCGTCGCGCCTGGGATCCCGAGGGGCTGTTTAACCCAGGAGCGCTTGAGCCGGAAGCGGACGGCGACCCGCCCAATGCTCAGCCGCGAGAGACTGTGCCGGGAGTTGACGCGGTGTCCGGAGTTGCCACGTTTTCTGGAGTTACGTCGCTGCATGAGGTGGAAGCTGCCGCTCGACGGCGAGGTTTGAGCCTCGGCCTGGGCGGGCCCCTGCCGTTGCTTTCGGTGGCGGGTTGGATCGCCGCCGGCCTGCCCGGTGCGCCGGATCCGCGCGCCGACCCGGTGCTGGGGCAGGTGTGCGGTATCGAGGCCCAGGGCGCCGATGTGCGGTTTCGGTTGCTGCCCGCGCCGCGGCGCGCCGTGGGGCCCGACCTCACCATGCTCTGCGTCGGAGCTGGCGACGCCATGCTCAGCACCACCAGCGCCTCGCTCTCGCTGGTCAGCGCCGCTCGGCCCGCCGCTGCACCGGCGGAGACGAGCCCGCTCGGCGCCGCCGAAGCCGCGGCTTGGCAGCGACTCGTAGGCGCGTTTCAACGACCTTGAACCCGTAAGAGTGGCTGCAAGCTAATTGGCGCTCTAGAGGAGGCTGGTGTGAAACACCAACGGCGAGGAGCGAAGCAAACAGACCTCCGCTTCGCGCAAAATGAGTTCGGAACCGCGGAACCGAACTGACTTCTGCGACGCGGGACCCCAGCGCTGGCGGCACGTTCGGTCGACGGGCGTGGGCAGCTGGCGGCCACAGACTGACCCACCGCGCGCCTCCCCGCCTATTTAGCGGTCGCGGAAGCGGTTGAGGGCGCGGCGGTCGGCCTTGGTAGGGCGCCCGGCGCCTCGTTCGCGAACGGCCACTCGCTCCTCCTTGGCCGGGGGCGGGGGCGAATGATCATCGAAGAGCAGCTGCGCCAGGGCGGCCGAAAGGCGCTTCTCGGCCAGGCCCTTGACGAGCAATATTACCGTGCCTCGCGGCGCGAGCGTTCGGACCTCGTCGCCGATCTTGACGCTGGCACTCGCCCGCACAGGCGTGTCGTTGATACGCACGTGCCCCGCCGTACAGGCCTCCTGTGCCAGGGTACGCGACTTGAAGACGCGGGCAGCCGTGAGCCAGCGATCGATTCGGACCAGGGCGGCGACGCCGGTCATGGCCAGTAGGCTAAGCCCAATGCCGCTCGAGGCGGCGCAAATTTAGGCCGATGCGACCCGTGCCGCGTTTCGCTCGGCCCGGCGCTCCAATAATATGCCCCGCTGGATCCTGGTCCGTGTGACGCTGCGCCTTCATGATCTGGAGCAACCTACTCTGGTCAGTGCTCTTCGGCGTGCTGGGCGCAGCTCTAGGTTGGCTGGTCGCCCTTCTAGCGGGGCGACTGTGGAACGCCGAGCGGGGAAAACTCTACCGAGGAGCGATCATGATCGCGCTTGCGGTGGCCGGCGTCGTGGCAGGTCAATTGGCCAAGCCTCTGCGTATTCCACCCAGGAGTGACTCACGGGTGGCTGCCAGCCTCAACAAGGCCCTCGAGCCCATCCTGGCGCAGCCCGAGCTGCAGGAGCGCTTCGGCCAGCTATCCCGGCTCGAGCTGCGTGCCCATTGCTGGAGCCTCAGCGTCAGCGGAGTTCGCTACCTTTCGCCACGCGATCTGGAGCTATGGGCCTCGTTTCGCACGCGCCTGGCGGCGTCTTCTCCGGCCGCCTGCGCTGCGATGTGGACAGGGGGGGACGGTGCGGCGATCGCGCGTGCGCTGGACTCCCTGAGCGATGAAGAGTTGAAGGCCTGGGCGGAACTGCACGCGCGTGCCGCCGCGTTAAGCTTGGAGCAGGCGCCGGCCGCGCTCGGCGCTGACGAAGGAAGCGAGTCTTCGCTCGAAGACTCGCCCGCCGCCGCCGCCGCTGCCGCGCTATCGCGTGGCCGGGCAGCTGCGGTGGAGCTGCTGCCCGCCGAGGCCAGACCAGCTTTCGAAGCCGACGCGGTCCGTGCCGATCTGAGCGAAGCACGGGCGTGCGAAATGTTTCAGGCCCTGCTCGCGGGCGCCAAGCGGCTCGATCCGGCGCTACGTAGTGAGTTCTACCGAGCGCTGTCGAGCCGGCACGCGCCCGCGCCCGCGCCCGTTCGGCCCAACGTGCCGTGAGCGATGCTGCCCAATCGGCTAGCCTATGCGGGCGCCGGGGTCAGCTCTTCGCGGGTTAGACCGATGCTCTGGCTCAGACGCGCTAGCGCGTCTTCAACGAGCAGGCGCTCCGCCTTCGACAGTTCACTCTGCCCGGCACGATGCAAGGCGTAGCGCAGCGTCGCGGCTTCCAGCGCGGACAAGGCTGCCGTGCGCGTGTAGCCGAGCTCTGGTACTCGATAGCGCAGGAGTACCTGTCCGTCGGCGAGCACGCGCTCCCCGACGATTTCAGCTTGCATACTGGGAGTACCCGCAAGCTGGCGGAGGATGCCACGCACTCGTGCAGCTCGTCGTCGCACCTTCACCGCCTCGGGTCTTTCGAACAACCAAAAGAAGCGATTTCGCGCGAACGTGCGCGGCGCCAGAATCAACGCGGCGAGCAGCGCGTCCAGATCCACGTCCGTCCTTGCCGGCTCGGGGACCACGACGCTCGTCAAGCGGGGTCCTCGGAGTGTGGCTTGTTCGCCTCGAGCAGGGCGGCCTGCTGGAAGGCCACGACTGCGTCGAGCATTTCGCCGAGCTCACCGTCCATCACGCGATCAAGCTTGTACAACGTGAGGCCGATGCGGTGATCCGTCAGCCGATTCTGCGGATAGTTATAGGTGCGGATCTTCTCCGAGCGGTCGCCGGCCTTCACCATGCCGCGGCGCTCGTCGCGGATGGCGTCCGCCTGCTTCTGCTGTTCGATGTCGAGCAGCCGACTGCGCAGCACCTTCATTGCCTTCGCGCGGTTCTTTAGCTGGCTGCGTTCGTCCTGGCACTTCACGATGAGACCGGACGGCAAGTGGGTGATCTGCACGGCGCTGTTGGTGGTGTTCACGCCTTGTCCACCGGGACCGCCGGAGGCCGCGATATCTACCTTCAAGTCCTTCTCGTCGATAGCAACCTCGACTTCATCGGCCTCGGGCAAGACGGCGACCGTGGCGGTGGAGGTGTGGATACGTCCCTGAGCTTCCGTGGCCGGGACACGCTGCACGCGGTGCACTCCGCCTTCGTACTTGAGGCTGGAGAAGACACGATTCCCCGTCACGAGCGCGATAACTTCCTTCAAGCCACCCGCGGCAGCCTCGCTCGTGCTCATAATTTCGATACGCCAGCCGCGTGTTTCGGCATAACGACTGTACATGCGGAACAGGTCTGCGGCGAAAAGCGCCGCTTCTTCTCCGCCAGTTCCAGCGCGAATTTCCAGGATGGTATTGCGCTCGTCGTTCGGATCTCGCGGCAGTAGCAGCAGCTGAATAGCGCGCTCGAGCGCCTCCAGTTTCGTTACCAGCTCAGGGAGTTCCTGCTCTGCTAGCGGGCCAAGTTCGGGGTCGCTGAGGGCCTCCCGGTCGTCGGCGATGTCCTTGGTCAGGCGCGTCCATTTGCCGAACGACTCGACGACTGGCAGCAGGTGGGCCCGCTCGCGATTCAGGTTGGTCAGAGCTTGCTGATTCGAAAGCGTCTTCGGATCGCAGAGCAACTCCTCAACCTCGGCGAAACGGCGGGTGAGAGCCTCGAGCTTGCTGGCAGGAATCATGGTTCAGGTGACGACGGGCTGGGCGAGCTCGAGGTAGTTTGAAAAGACCGCGTCGGTCAGCTGGACGGTGGCTTCCCCGCGCTCCACTCGCAAGGTGACCAGCAAGGCCGAGAGCGCCACCTCGAGCTGCTGGTCATCCGGTTCAATGGTCGTGATCTTCTGCACCAGGAAGCCAGGCCAGAGCAGGACTTGCAGCGGCCCGGTGGTGCAGAAGCGTGAAAGCACACGCTGCAGTTCGAAGGTGAGCGCCGCGATCAGCGGTAAGAACGGCAGCTTCATCACGAAGAACAGGAAGTTGTCGCCCAACTTGCCGAGCCCGAGTTGCGGGAGGAATGGGCCGAGCGCGCTAAAGATCAGAATCGAGACTAACGCGACCATCACGATGAAGGTCGTGCCACAACGTGGATGCAGGGTCGTGCGCTTGCGCGCATTGGCGACCGTCAGCTCCTCGCCAGACTCGTAGGTGAAAATCGATTTGTGCTCGGCGCCGTGGTACTGAAATACCCGATAAATTTCGGGCAGCCTGCGAATCAGTAGCATGTAGCCGACGAGGATGGTCAGCTTCGCTGTGGCCGTGAGCAGCTGAAACATTGGGCTGCGCACGTCCAGGTCCCAGTCGAGCAGGCTGGAAGCCCCTGCCGCGAACGCCTGCGGTAGCGCAACGAACAGGCCGAGTGCGAAGACCACGCTGAGCACGCCCATCAGGCTTCGCCCGCCGGACTCCGCGGGTCTTGCTGCCGGCAGTTCTGGCTCGGCGGTCAAGAGTCGGACAATCGGCAGCGAAATCGCCGCGAGCATGCTGCCGCCGGCCGCGCTGGCCTTACCGGTGGTCTTTCCGGCCTCTTGTGCTCGCTCCTCGGCCTCCAGGTCTTGCTCATAAATCTCCGCGGAAAAGCGCAGCGCCTGGCTGCCCAGCTTGAGCGCTTCGACGAGAGCGACCACCCCGCGCACGACGGGCCAGGCCAGTCTGCCGCGCCGAACATCGAGCATCGGCCGTTCCCTGACGACAAGTGATCCGTTCTTGCGCCTGACCACCGCCGAGAACGCGTGCGGCGAACGCATCATCACGCCCTCGAGGAGCGCCTGCCCGCCGATGTACGGGCGAGCGACTCCATCCGGTCCGAGGACGGCAGGCTGGTTCGACATGAGACCCAGTATAGTGGCTTGTCCGGGTTCGTGCTTCGCGTGCGCGTTCCGAACACGACAGCGTGACGGCGTTGCCAGCCAGGCCAAGCTGAACGCGCCGCGCGCTCCCGGCCCCTTTGGGCGGGAACGCGCCGCGCGCGCTAGGGTGGTTCTACTTCTTGGCCGCGGCGGGTACGCCTGCTCCGCCGGCATACCTGCGGCGGAAGCGATCCACTCGGCCCTGGGTATCCATGAGCCGCTGCTTGCCAGTGTAAAACGGATGGCAGGCGGCGCAGACGTCTACCGCGAGCGTGGCCTTGGTGGAGCGGGTCTCGAACTTGTTGCCGCAGGCGCAACTCACGTTCACAACCTGATACTCGGGGTGAATGCCGTCTTTCATCGCGTTCTCCTGCCTCATGCGCCACAACGAACGCTGGGGGGCCAAAAAGGGAGGCGGACCCTAGCTCCAAGCACTCCACCATTCAAGCAAGGGGCGTCACGTTCGATTTGCGGGGACCGTTTTCGATCCGAGCGATCCAGATATAATGAATAAGATCCAATAGTTTACGGGCTCGCGGGTGGGGTCGGTCGCTAACTTGACGGGGTTTGGTCTTTCAGCCAGGTTGTTTGGCGTGGCTGGCGAAAAGTCGTCTCGGCGTGAGGCGTTGGAGCGCTTGGCCCTCACGGGTTCCGTGCTGGGCGCGGCCGCGCTCGCCGATCGCCTGCTCTACGACCGTGGCGGCTACGGACTTTCGGCCCAAGTGGGCGAGCGGCAGGTTCGCGACTTTCGCGTGAAGGGTGACGCGGAGCTCAAGATGGCGATCGCCAAGAGCTCCCAGGAGCCCGAGGAGTTGGTGCGGCGTGCCGTCGAAGCTCTTGGGGGAATGAAGCGCTTTGTCTCACGCGGCGACGTGGTCGCCGTCAAGCCGAACATCGGCTGGGACCGCATGCCCGTTCACGCCGCCAATACGAACCCGCGTGTCGTCGCCGAAGTCGTCAAGCTAGCCTTCGAGGCGGGTGCCAAGCAGGTGGTGGTGACCGACGCCTCCTGCAATGAGCCGAATCGCTGTTTTCAGAAGTCAGGTATTTGGCGGGCCACCCACGCGCTTGGGGCCACCGTGATCCTGCCCGCTGCGCATCGTTTCCGTGAGTTGCGGATGAAGGGCGACGTGCTCGACCTTTGGCCCGTGTACACGCCGCTGGTGAACGCCGACAAGGTGATCAACGTCCCGGTCGCCAAGCATCACAACCTGTCCAAGTTCACGGGCGCGATGAAGAATTGGTATGGCTTGCTCGGCGGTCGCCGCAATCGCCTGCATCAGAATATCGACGTGTCGATCGCCGATCTGGCGACCTTCATGCGCCCCAGCCTGACCATCGTCGACGCCACGCGGGTGCTGCTGCGCAACGGGCCCCAGGGCGGCAATATCGACGACGCCAAGGACATGCATCAGGTCATAGCGAGCCTGGATGAGGTAGCCGTCGACGCTTACGGAGCCACGCTTATCGGCGAGCGGCCCGAGAACGTGAAGTATCTCAAGCTCGGTCATGAGCGCGGCATCGGCAACATGCACTGGCAGCAGGTGCCGCAGATTGAGGTCTGAGGGTGGCCTCGATGCAGCCGCACGGTGCCCCTACGCCTGGGGAGCAGTTTCCGGACCCGATCCCGTGGCTGACGGGTAGTGCCGGGCGTGTGGGCAGTCTGGACGCGCCCGCGGGAACGTCCGTGACCGCCGTGGCGCCCGCGCCCACCGGGTCCCGTCGCCATTTGCCGATCATGAAGGCGACGGCGGCGCCCGGGGAGGCCGCGCTGCCCGCCGCGCCGGCTGCTCCCGCGCCCCTAAAGGTGCTTGCGCCACCAACCAAGACGAAGGGGCCCAAGCGCGCCGGCTCAGGCCTGCCGGCGCGGAAGCTTATCCGCGGTTTGGTTTGGGCCCGGCGCGCCTCGCAGGTGGGCTTCTTCGCGCTGTTCTTCTACTTCCTCGCCCAGACGGCGTTTCGCGGCACCTTCAGCGCCAAGTCCAGCGAGGTCGTGCGACTGCCGTTACCGGTTGAGGCCTTCCTGCTCGCTGATCCCTTCGTGGCGGCCATGACCCTGCTCAGCACGCACGCCGTGTATCGAGGGCTCGCCTGGTCGATCGTGATCGTCGCGCTCACGTTGGTGTTCGGGCGCGTGTTCTGCGGCTGGATCTGTCCCTTCGGTACGATTCATCACTTCTTCGCGTGGATCTTCCCGAGTCGCTACCTGCGCGGGAACCAGCGCGTCGAGGCCAACCGTACGCACGGTTGGCAGGCGGCCAAGTATTACCTGATGTGGGGCTTTCTTGGCTCCGCGCTGGCCGGTAGCGCCATCGGCGGGCTCTTCGACCCCATTTGTATCGCTGTTCGGGCGATTGGGCTGGGGGTGATCCCCGCGCTCCAGTACCTGGGCATTCACGGCAACACCGCGATCGCCAGCACCAATGTGCGCGCGCTACAGACGGTCGCCGATAGCGCTCAGGACGTGTTCGCGCAGTCACTTTGGACGGCCAACCAAAGCTACTTTCACCAGACTTGGTTCATCGTCTTCTCGCTGATCGCGATTGTGTTCATGAATCGCTTCATCCCGCGCTTCTGGTGCCGGGCCCTTTGTCCGCTCGGTGCGTTCTTGGGGGTGCTTTCGCGATTTGCGCTGTTCGGGATGGAGAAGGACCATTCGAAATGCACCGACTGCAACTTGTGCTTGGTCCATTGTCAGGGGGCGGATAGCCCTCAGGGCGGGGTCAAGCATCGGCAGGACGAATGCCACATGTGTTTCAACTGCGAGACGGCCTGTCCCGAGGATGTGATCAAGTTTCGGTTCCTCCCCAACCGTCGCAGCACGATTCAGAAACCGGACATGGTGCGCAGAACCGCCGTCGCTTCAGCGGCCGCCGGCGCGGTGGCGATCCCCGCGATGCGCATCGCGAATTGGCCGGACCGACACTACAACGAGAAGGTCATCAGGCCGCCGGGTTCGGTCGAGGAACGCGAGTTTCTGGAGCGCTGCATTCGCTGCGCCGAGTGCATGAAGGTATGTCCCAACAATGCGCTCCATCCGGCCTTCTTTGAAGCGGGGCTCGAGGGACTTTGGACTCCCATCCTGATCCCTCGCATTGGCTACTGCGAGTTCTCCTGCGTCCTGTGCGGCCAGGTCTGTCCCACCGGCGCGATCCAGAAGATCGACGAGCTCCAGAAGACGGGTAGGGACGACCGAACCGGCAAGGTCCAGAAGCCGATCAGCATCGGTACGGCTATGTACGATCAAGGCCGCTGCCTGCCGTGGGCCATGGCCACGCCCTGCATCGTCTGCGAGGAGTTCTGTCCCACCTCTCCCAAGGCCATCTGGGCTGAGGAGGTTGAGGTTCCCAAGCGCGACAGCAAATACTCGGGCGGCCAAGGCGAGCACGCGCCGATGCTCACGGTGAAGGTGCAGCGCCCCCATGTGGACCCTTCCCTTTGTATCGGTTGCGGCGCCTGCGAGAAGGTCTGCCCGATCGTCGACAAACCTGCCGTGTACGTGACCAACGCCGGGGAAACGCGCTCCAAGACGAACGTCATCCTGCTGGAGAACACCAGCTACGGGCCCGCGTAGGCCCCTGTCGCCGCGCCGGCGACCCCAACACCTGTTCAGCGTACGTGTCCGAGGCCGTCCGGTGGAGTTGGCAGCCGACGTCCGGTCCTGTGCCAGTCGTTGGAAGAAAGCTGGCACACCCCACGGCGGATCGGTCACAATGTTCGAGAGTTCGCGTTGGGCGGAGGGCGCTATCCCCTGGCCCAGAAATTGCTCGGGTTTTAGACGCATGAAGATTTGGTCGCTGGTAAGGGCAATCACGGTCGTCCTCCTCGTGGGCTGCTTGCCGCAGGCATGCGGGCGGGCTGAGTTGCCCCTCAGCGGTAGCGTTCCCGTTCCCGTGGGCGGTTCGGGCGGTAGCAGCGGTGGCTCGGGTATGGGAGGTAGGCCGGGCGTCGTGTGCGGGGATGGTGACTGCGAGCCCGGCGAGACGGCGGTCACGTGTGATCTCGACTGCGGCGCCTGCGGCGATGGCGTCTGTTCGGGCCTCGAGAGTCCCCAGAACTGTAGCGACTGCGCCTCGGCGTTCTGCGGCAATGGCCTCTGCGAAGGGAGCGAAACCAAGACGTGCCCGAGCGACTGCCAGGGGCCGATGGGCTGCGGCAACGGCTTCTGCGAGCCGGGTGAGTCGGTCTTGACCTGCGGCTCGGACTGCTTCTGCGGCGACGCGGTGTGCGATGGGCAAACCGAGCCCGGGGTATGCGCTGACTGTCCGTGTGAGGGTTTCGACTGCGGCACCTGCAACGACTTGGTCTGTAACGGCCAGGATTTCCTGTACTGCCCTTGGGAGTGCAGCTGCAACAACGGCGTTTGCGACGCATCCATTGACTACAACAACGGCTGCGGCTGGGAGTGCGAGACCTGCAACAACGGTGCGTGCGACGTCGGCTACGACGCGGCCAACGGCTGCGACTGGCAATGTGTCGTTCCCACCTGCAACAACGGTTTCTGCGACTTCCCGCTCGACTACAACAATGGCTGCGGTTGGGAATGCGAGACCTGTAACAACGGTTTCTGCGACCCCGGTTACGATGCGGTGAACGGCTGCCCACAGCAATGTGTTGTGTTCACCTGCAACAACGGTTTCTGC
>JANNWK010000652.1:0-2767 GCA_031408355.1 Myxococcales bacterium | reverse complement strand
GACTCAAGATCGACCCTGCCAGCTCGGCGTTGCCTTGCAGATCGGGCTCGTCTCGCCCACTTGCGCTGGCGGCTGTGCTGAGCTTGGCGTCGTGCCCGCTCGACAGCAAGTCGTCGTACAGTCCCTGGTAGTCGGGTCGCGCGTCATTGGCAAATACCGCGACCTTGCCGGCGTGCAGCGGGACGCTTCCGGTGATATCCAGCCGTTCTAGCGCGTGACGCAGCTTGGTCGAAAACGGGTAGCCGAGAAGTTCTGAGCGGCCGGTTTGTCGCGCGTGATCGGCGTGCAAGAGCAACAGGTTCCGACGTGAATCCCAGAGTTCGAGCTCACTCACGTACTCGGCGCCGTGCACCACGGGATCCCAGAGTACGAGCCGATTGACCTTCAGGCCTCCCTGGCAGGCCAGGGTAGCCAAGCTCGCCCCGAGCCGCTTTCCCAAGACCGAGAGCTGGCGTGCCCCCGAGATGTCGAGCAGCTCAGCTGCTGCCTGGCGGATGTCGTCGAGCCAGTGATGTAGTTCGGCCTCCTCCACTCTCCCCGCCGAATCGCCTGTGCCGAAGTAGTCGAACCGAAGCACGTGGTGGCCGTCGCGCGCGAGCATGCCTGCCAGCCGCCGGTAGGCCCAATGCGAGCTGTTGTACTCTTGGATCCCCGGGTAACACAGCAGGACGGCATGCCTGCTGGTACGCGCCGGCGGGTGGTACACCCCGTACAGCCGTCGGCTGGCATTGCCCAGAAACAAGGGCTTCATTGAAGGCGGTGTCTAGCACTAAACGAGGTTTTAAGATGGCCTACGGGTGACGCCGCAAGCCTCACGGGGCTCGCCTCGGCGCCTCGGCCAGCCGTTCGGCGCTTGTCTGGGATCCAAGAGAGCCTTCAGGCGCCGCGGAGCAGCGCCTCAAAGCGTTCCACATAGCGTTCTAGGCTCATTCGCTCCCGAACAAGCGTCCTGCCGTTGTGCCCCAAGCGGTGCGCCTCGGCGGGGTCGTCAAGTAGGCGAGTGATGGCAGCTCGCAACTGCTCCACGTCGCCCACGTCAACGTACACGCCCGTTTCACCGTCAGACACAAGGTCGGTCTGACCGAGCGCACGCGAGCAGATCACTGCGCGTCCCATGGCCATGGCTTCCAAGATGGCTGTCACGCCGGCAGCGAAATCAACGTCGAGCAGCGGCATGACCATGAATGCGGCGTCTTGGTACAGCTGACGCAGCCCCGCGTAGCTGAAGGTTCGCACGGTCACGTTGCTAGGTATCGTTTCACCTTCGGCCGTGTTGACCTGCTTCGACCACGCGCTGGAAGCCGTGATCACGAGTCGTACCGGCAAGCCGTCGACGGCCCTCAACAGTGTGCGGTAGTCGCGTCGCTCAAGGCCAACGGCGCAGATCAGCGGCAGGGGCCCGACTGCCTGGCTCTCCTCCGACGGCGCTGCGGCAGCAGCCTCCGCCGAATAGAACTGCGTATCGACCTGAAACGGGATCAAGACGACACGCTCAGCCGGCACGCCAAAGCGTGTCTCGATGATCTGCTTCTGCGCCGACGAATAGACCAGGAACGTGTCCACGTGCGACGCTACCCGGAGCCAATCGAAGAAGAACGCCTTCTTTCTGGCTGAAATGGCGTGAGCGATCATGACATGACGGACGTCGCGGGAACCCCGTCCTAGCCACTTGAGCAGCAGCGCCAGTGGGATCCCGACCTGTTCTCCGTCGCTGATGATCGTCGTGGCTCCGTTCCGACGCGAGAAACACGACCAAGCCAAAAGAGCATTGCGTCCAGCGATCTTGGCCACGGCCTTGCCCCAAAGCCCGGCAGTTCGCTGAGTCCCTTGGTAGTCGAACAGCTCAGCCTGCAGCGCTCGTGCGAGCCCCAGATAGTCGAGGCGCGGTCGGGCCTTCTGCTGGGCCTGCTCTACGACCAGGGGATCGATCGAGCCGGACACGGTCAGGATGACGTCGCTCATGCAGTGCGCGCTTCATGCTAGCAAGTCGGGCGCATCGTCAATGGCTTCGGATATCCTTACCACGTGGCTGGGCAAGGTCCCCATTTGCTGGCGAAAATGGTAGGGGCGTGCTCGACAAGCGTCATGTCGCCTCCCGCTCAATCGCCAAAGTCCGTGGACAGCCGAGACGAGCGAAGCGCTCCGCGCGTCCGGCTCGACTACCTGGATGGGCTGCGTGGCCTGGCGGCTTGCTACGTCGTCATCTCCCACATTTGCGTGGCGCTGGTCTACTTCTCGACCGAGGTGGTGCTGCCTCGTTGGCTGGTGAGGCTGCTTGGCGTGTTCAACCTCGGGCAGGTGGCGGTAGACGTGTTCATTGTGCTCTCTGGCTATTGTCTGATGATCCCGAGCGTGCGCTCTCGTGGCCAATTGAAAGGCGGGTTTTGGGCATACATCAAGCGTCGCGCGCGGCGGATCCTGCCCCCCTACTACATAGCGCTACTGGGGGCACTGCTGCTTCTCGAAGGTTCGATCGCGGCTGGCCTGCGGAGTGATGTTGCCCACCGTGATCTCGGCGTCCTGCTCTCGCACTTGCTCGTGGTCCACAACTGGAGCGTGGCCTGGTATCACGAGATAGATCCTCCGATGTGGAGCGTGGCGGTCGAGTGGCAGATCTACTTCTTGTTTCCGCTGCTCTTGCTGCCGGTCTGGCGTCGCTTTGGAGCGATGGCCAGCGTTGTGCTGGGGTTTGGGCTCGGGCTTGCGCCGCACTTCTTGCTCGGGGGAGCCGGAGACTTCGCTTGCCCGTGGTTTCTCGGGTTGTTCG
>JANNWK010000651.1:0-4802 GCA_031408355.1 Myxococcales bacterium | reverse complement strand
CGGCAGAACCGCCGCTACTTGCACGCCCCAGCCTCGCACCGCTTCATTCCCATGCACTTCTTCCCGCATGCGCCGCAGTTTACCTTGTCGGAGAGCGTATCGACGCATTTCCCAGAGCAGCGAGAGTAGCCGCTTTTACACAGCGTGCCGCATTGGCTCCCCACACACGTGGCGGTCGCGTTCAAGGCGTCCGGGCAGATCTTGTCGCAGGCGCCGCAGTGGTTCTTGTCAGAGGCCGTGTTCGCGCAGCCAGCGCCACACTTGATCGTCGGATCATTGCAGGAGAACCCGCACATTCCCAGGCTGCAGGAGGGCGTGGCGTTCACGGGCGGCATGCAGGCTTTGTCGCACCCGCCGCAGTGGGCGGTGCTGCCCAAGGGGTCGACGCAAGAGCCGCCGCAATTGGTGCTGGTTCCGGGGCAAGCGACGCCGCAAGTTCCGCCGGCGCAGACCTCCAGGCCGCCGCAGGCAACCGGGCAGCTGCCGCAGTGCTGGCCGTCTGTCTTGAGATCCACGCATTCGCCGGCGCAATTGGTGTAGCCGACGTTGCAGGCGATGTCGCAGCCTGTTGGCCCGCACACCGCGCTGCTGTTCGGCTTCGCGCTGCACACGCTGCCGCAGGCTCGGCAATTCTCGGTGCTGTCCAGCTTGACGCAGGCGCCCGCGCACGGGGCGAAGCCGTCATCGCAGTCGATCTCACAGCCGGCCGTGCCGCAGACAGCGGAGCCGTTGAGCACGCCGGGACACTTGTTGCCGCACGCCAAGCAGTTGGCCGGGTCGGAGGAGGTGTCCACGCAAGAACCGCCGCAGTTCGTGCTGGGTTCGAGGCAGTTTGCTCGACATTGCCCGGCTCCGCACAGTGGTTGCTCGACGGGGCAGGGCTTGTCGCAGCCACCACAATGCGCCGGGCTG
The DNA here is from genome assembly GCA_031408355.1 of Myxococcales bacterium. Lineage (GTDB taxonomy): Bacteria > Myxococcota_A > Polyangia > Polyangiales > Polyangiaceae > PMG-095. Next base: position 3,890 of record JANNWK010000651.1, on the reverse strand, counting down.
TTGTCGGTATTCACGCACGAGTTGCCGCAGGCGGCCAAGCCCTTGTCGCAGCTGAAACCACAGAGCGCGGTCACACATTGGGGCGTGCCCCCGTCCGGCGAATCACAGACTTTGTCGCACGCTCCGCAGTTGTTCGGATCCGCGGTCAGAGCAACGCAGGCGTCGCCGCAGCGTTCGTAGCCAGCCTCGCAGGCGATGCCACATTGAGAATTTTCGCAGGTGGCGTCGCCGTTCATCGGCATCGGACAGGCCATCCCGCACTCGCCGCAGCTGAGCGGATCCAGCTTTGTGTCCATGCAGGCGCCACCGCAGTTCGTGCGGCCACCCGAGCAGCCGGCGGCGCAGGCGCCGTTGTCACAGACCTCGGCGGCGGAGCAGCTGACATCGCAGCCGCCGCAGCGGGCAGGATCACTGGCGACGTCGACGCACGCGCCCGAGCAGTTCTCGAACCCGAGATCACAGCTCACGCCACACTCACCCGCCGTGCAGGTGGGGGAACCGCCCGGCGAGCTGGGGCAGAGGTTGCCGCAGCCACCGCAGTTGAGCACGTCAGTCTCAGCCGCCACGCATTTCGTGCCGCACGGCAGGAAGCCGGCCACGCACGCAAACGTGCAGGAGGCGTCGATGCACACCGGGTTGGCGTTGGGCGGAGCCGTGCATTGGGTCCCGCAGGCGCGGCAGTTCTCCTCGTTTTCATTGAGAACGACGCACGCGCTGCCGCACACCGTCTCGCCTTCGTCACAAACGAGCGGCCCTGAGCTGCTGCCGAGGCGCACGCACTGGTTCGTCTGTCCGTCGCAGCTGTAGCCGGCTAAGCACTCGCCCTTGGGCCCGCACGCGAGACCTTCCAGCCCCTCGCTGAGGCCGCTCTGGCAGGCCTGCGAGAGCGCGGTTGCCAGCCCGAGCAGGAAGATCGCCAGCAGCTTGGGCAACCGGGCGGTCGCGGTAGAGACGCGCATCTAGAACTGCCCTTCGAATTCGAGTCCGCAGCTCGGCGGCAGGCAAGCGAGCCCCACCCTGGAGCGTGGCTCCGATTTCGCGCTCAGGTCCAGCACGAGCAGCACGCCACCCGTCAGCGCTAGGGCGCCACCCACGCCCGCCAGAATGCGCGCGGTGAGCTGATGCCGCTGCATGCTCTCGAGCTTCTCGCTGTAGCCAACCTGCGTCCGGTCGCCCTTGGCCTCGTCCTCTGCGCTCCGGCGCGCAAGCTCGAAGCCGAGCGCTCCGCCCAACACCGCCGCTCCGGCGCCGAGCCCCAGCCAGGGCAGAATGCCGAAACGGGGCCCGGAAGCGGCCTCGGGTGGTTCGCGCTTCGCTGACGTTGTCGTGGCGCCGGGAGTCCCCGCTGGCTCCGCGGTGGCGGCTCTCTCCTCGCGAGCATCGGGCAACAGCGGAGCCACCAGATCTTGGGCTTGGTCGGCCGGTAAGGAAAAGTCGTGGACGGAGTCCAGGTAACCGCGCAGGGACAGCACCACCTTGTGCGGACCGGGCGGGAACTGCCCGGTGAAGGGTGTTACGCCGACCGGTTGTTCGTCGATGATCACGGTGGCGCCCGCCGGCGAGGACAGCACCGTGACCTGCTGCACCCCCTTCTTGGCCAGTGCGGCCTCGAGCCCGTCAATCAGCGCGTCCACCTCCGTGCCATTGGCAGCGGTTGGCGCGCGGCGGCGAAAATCGCGGAACCATTGCAGCGTGGCCGCGTCGTCGCCGATCTTCTGATACGCGCGGGCGATGTTGAACGAGAGAGGCGCGCTGGGCGCCAAGGCGTCGGCCTGAAGGAACAGATCGATCGCATCCTTGAAACGGCCGCTCGCGTAGGCGGCGGCGCCGCGGTCGTAGCGAGCCTTGCCCTCGGCGCGTCGGCCTTCGACCGAGCTGGGGTCGGGCGCGGGCGTTTGCGCGGCGGCGAGGCCTGGAGCAGAACTCAAGAGGGCGAGAACAAACAGTGCGGGGCCACGCTGTGAAAAGGTCATGGGGAGGTCGCTCGAAGCGTGCGGGCAGGATAACACGACGCTCGCGGCCGCGGCTGGGCTAGCTCAGCGCGGCTCAGCGAACCTCGGTGCAGCGCCCCTCAACGCACTTGGCCGCGCCAGGCTCAGCGCAGGGGCCGCAGAGAGCGTCGCACGTGAAATCTGGGTAGCACTGCTTGGGAATGGGTCGGGGCGAGGCGGCGGTCGACCAACACGCATCCTCCTCGTAGAGGCGGTTGCTGATCGCCTCGGGGCAACCGCAACAGGGGCGCGGTCGATCCGCGATGATGCAGTCTCGGTCGGCGACGCAGTAGTTGGGATCGGGCACGCAGTCGTAGCAGCAGGCCCCGGCCTGGTCGCCCGGGACGTAGCCTGTCGGACACTGCGGCTCCGCGCAAAAGATCTTCAGGCAAGGGATCGGCCCCGAGGCAGGCACGCAGCCGCTGCAACACGCGCCCGCTGGGCGCTCATACACGTAGCCGTCGGCGCAAGGGGACGGAGGCTGGCACTCCACGCCCTTGCAGGCGGTGACCGGTACCGGACAGCTTGGGCAGCAGTCGCCGGGCTGCACGACGGGCGTGGCGCCGTCCGAACACACCGGGTAGGCGCAGTCGATGAGCTCGCACGAGCACGTGGGGCAGCACTCTCCGGCGGCCGTGACGAGCGTGCCCTGAGTGCAGGCCGGGGCCGCGCAACGCGCGGTAGCGCACGGGCTCGTTCCGCCCGCGCTGCTCGAGCCTCCGCTTGACGCGGAGCCCGCTTTGCCGCTCGAGCTCGCTCCGCCCTGGCCGCTCTCGCTCCCCTGAAAGGACGAGCCGCCGCAGGCGCTGGCAAGCAGAAGGGACCAGAAACCAACGGCTCTTAACGACATTCGAAATCTCCCTCCCGCAGTCTGACCAGATCGAGCGACCTCGGCAAGCTTCGGCGCAGAGCCGGGCCCGCGTGTTACGGTCCCGTCATGTCGGGAAATCGCTGGATTGTTGGCGCCCAGGCGGTGGTCTTTGTCCTGAGTGTGGGCTGCTCGTCGGGCCAAGGCACCGATGAAGGAGCGGGTGGGAGCCGTGGCGCACCGACGACCGCGAGCGACACCTTCGGCGCGGCCCACACGGGTCAGTACCACCTAGGCCCGGTCGATTTCGCTGAAACGGAGTGGCACAACGCGTGCGCGCCGGGCGCCGGTTATCGGCGCGAGCTGCGCGGCTCCACCGGGCTGTCCGGCGAGTACCTGGCGGGAGTCGCGAACGAGTTCGCCCAAGGCGGCGGCGTTTGCGACGCCTGCATCTTGATCGAAACCGCCACCGGCCGCTCCATCGTCGCGCGGGTCGTCACCTACGGCGTCGAACAAGCAGCGGGCGACATCGACGTGAGCCCGAGCGTGTACCAGTCGCTCAACACCGAAGAATTTCCGCGCAGCATGAGCTGGAAGTTTGCGCGTTGTCCGGGGCCAGAGCCGCTCAGCTACGAGTTTCAGACCGAGGCCAACGTTTATTGGACCAGCCTCTGGGTGCGAAACCCGCGCGTGCCCCTCAGCAAGGTTGAGGTGAAGAGCGCCAACCACAAGGACTTCGTCGAGCTTTCGCGCGGAACCGACGGGACCTTGACGGACGCGCAAGGCTTCGGCGAGGGCGCGTTCACGCTGCGCCTCACGGCCAGCGACGGCCAAGTCCTGACCGAAGAGCTGCCCGGGTTTGAACCGGGGGCTCTGGTGCGTTCCGCGAAGCAGTTCGAATAGTTGGCTTTGTGCCCCTTGCTACGGCCGCCGCCACGTCAAGGTTCTTCTGGTTTTTTGGGGTGCTTTCGAGTAAGAGCCACGCCCATGGTCAGACTTAAGCATGTCACGTTGATGGTCGGTCTTTGTGGTGCGTTCGCTGCCGCTGCGTGTGGCGACGACGCGACGTCAGGCGCGCCTGCCGTTGGCGG